>NZ_JAPQKE010000011.1:0-135598 GCF_026735145.1 Leptolyngbya sp. GGD | reverse complement strand
AGAAATCATTATGAAATATCGTAGGTTAGGAGATAGCGATCTCAATGTTTCAGAAATTATTCTAGGTTCTTGGCTCACTTATAGCGGCGGAGTTGAGCGACAAAATGCTGAAGCTTGTGTGCATAAAGCTTTTGACGTTGGGATTAACTTTATCGATACGGCGAATGTCTATGGTAGAGGATCAGCCGAATCGTTTTTGGGAGAAGTTTTACAGGGGATCGATCGGTCTTCCTACGTTCTAGCAACTAAAGTGTACTTTCCCATGTCCGACACGGATCAAGGATTGTCTGCTGCTCAAATTCGCAAACAAATTGATGCGTCGCTTCAGCGCTTGAAAACGGATTACGTCGATCTCTATCAATGCCATCGCTATGACGAGAACACTCCTTTAGAAGAAACGATGACGGCTTTAACCGAAGTCGTTCAACAGGGGAAAGCTCGCTACATTGGCTTTAGCGAGTGGAGTCCATCTCAGATTCAAGCCGCTTTAAATCTTCCGAATGTGGCGAAGTTTGTTTCGAGCCAACCTCAATACTCGATGCTATGGCGGAAGCCCGAAGCGGAAGTCTTTCCTTTATGTACTGCCAACGGAATTGGACAGATTGTTTGGTCGCCGCTTGCTCAAGGAGTATTGACCGGAAAGTACAAGCCGGGTGAAGCTCCACCTCAAGATTCGCGCGCAGCAAATAGCCAGATGAATGGATTTATGGGAGATTTTCTCAACGATCAAATTTTGAGCGCGGTGCAGGATTTGAGCGCGATCGCAGAAGAACTCAATATCTCGATGGCACAGCTTGCTCTCGCTTGGGTGTTACGAGATCAGCAAGTAACAGGTGCAATTATTGGGGCGAGTCGTCCTGAGCAAGTGGAAGATAATGCAGCGGCTTCTGATGTGACGTTGAGTGCAGCAGAATTACAAGAAATCGATCGGATTTTGCAGCCTGCCCTCACTGCGACAGCGACACGGTAAGTCTGAATTGCAGATTAGCCAAAAAATCAGGATTTAGTCGCCAAGAGTTTGCTAAATTCATTGAGTAACGACGGGCGACTAATTCTAATTGTATGACTAAGCAGCGTGTTCTTTCTGGCGTTCAAACCACCGGAAATCTTCATCTTGGCAACTATTTGGGAGCCATTCGTAACTGGGTCGAAGGGCAAAACCAGTACGACAACTATTTTTTCCTTGCTGATTTGCACGCTATTACCGTCCCGCACGATCGTACAACGCTGGCAGAAAACACTTACGAAGTTGCGGCACTCTATCTTGCGTGCGGACTTGATTTAGAACACACAACCATTTTTGTTCAATCTCATGTCCCCGCTCATGCTGAATTCGCATGGCTCTTAAGCTGCATTACTCCGCTCAACTGGCTCGAAGACATGATCCAGTTCAAAGAAAAGCGCATCAAACAAGGGCAAGATGTTGGTACAGGCTTATTGACTTATCCGGTTTTGATGGCTTCAGACATCTTGCTGTATGAGCCGGATAAAGTCCCAGTGGGCGAAGATCAAAAACAGCATTTGGAATTAACGCGCGATTTAGTCGATCGCTTTAATTTCAAATTCGCGACTCCTGAAGCTCCGGTGCTCAAACGTCCCAATCCTCTGATCCGAGCCGATGGCGCGCGGGTAATGAGCCTGACCGATGGCACCAAGAAAATGTCAAAATCTGACCCGTCTGAATTGAGCCGCCTGAATCTGCTCGATCCGCCGGATGTGATTCAAAACAAAATCAAACGCTGCAAAACTGACCCAGTTCGAGGGCTAGAATTCGGCAATCCAGAGCGTCCAGAATGCAACAACTTACTCACGCTGTACATGTTGCTCTCTGGCAAACCCAAGGATGAAGTCGCAGCAGAGTGTAAAGACATGGGTTGGGGACAATTTAAACCGCTGTTGACGGAAACCGCGATCGCAGCTCTCCAACCCATTCAGGAAAAATATCACGCAATTCGAGCCGATCAAGGTTACTTAGACTCTGTTCTACGATCGGGAAGAGAGAAAGCTTCTGAAGTCGCGAACCAAACTTTGAACAAAGTGAAAAAAGCAATGGGATATACGCTTCCTAGTTAAAGAACTGCAACTGCATAGAACACTGCTGTTTGATTTGTCAGATCTTGCCAGTTGGGGGAATGGGGAAGTGAAGAAAATTGCCCCCTTCCCCCATTTCACAACCAATTTAGGACTGCCATGAAAACATGAGGCGAGATTATTTGGGACTTGTTTCATCAATCCTAAAGTCCGCAAAAATTCGACTGATTCCTCGCATCAAACTTTTTACTGAGTCTTTTAGAAACTTCGCTTGGCTTTGACCTGCCAAGGCATCTCGATTCGCAGATAGGCTTCAGTAGATGACCTGAGTAGAAATTATGCAAAATATTACATTTTATACTGGGGATAAACTCATGTTTTTTCCAGGTTGCCAGTATAAACTGAGTAAATAGAAGGGGCAAGCCGAAGATTATTTAGTGAAAATACGGCTTTTACCATATGCGTTAGATCGTCGCAGTACGAAGGATTTCGGATCGATCTTGGTACTTTTTATACAAAACAGATGCAATCCTTTTTAGTGTAAGTATTGTGTAAAGATTTAATTACGCTCGATTTTCTTGCCGATTCTGTAAAAGTTTCGCGAAAAAACTTCAAACCTCTCAACGTTCCCCGATACGCTAGTCAAGAAGTTGCACTTTTAACGATCGTTGCTCATGACCTATCCTCAAATCTCACAGCCCCTCGGTCACGCCCCGCTTTCTGCCTTCCGTACAGCCGCTCGAAATGGCGAATTTCTTGTCACTGCTGAAGTTGCGCCTCCCAAAGGCACTGATCCAACTCATATGGTGCAGATGGCACAAGTGCTTAAGGGAAGGGTACATGCGGTCAATATTACCGATGGCAGTCGGGCTGTGATGCGGATGTCTTCGCTCGTTTCGGCAGCATTGCTTTTGCAGCAAGGAATTGAACCTGTTTATCAAGTTGCTTGTCGGGATAGAAATGCGATCGGGCTACAAGCGGATCTGCTCGGTGCTCATGCTTTGGGGATTCGGAATGTTTTAGCTTTAACGGGTGATCCGCTAAAAGCAGGGGATCATCCTGAGTCGAAGGCGGTGTTTGAGCTTGAATCAGTGCGCTTGTTGCAGATGATTAGTAAGCTCAATGGCGGCAGTGATTGGAACGATAAAGAATTGACGGATGGAGAGACAGATCTGTTTGTTGGTGCAGCAGTTGATCCACAATGTGCGAGTTGGTCAGGGTTACAGAGACGATTTGAGCGGAAAATACAAGCAGGGGCACAGTTTTTCCAGAGTCAGTTGATTACTGATTTTGAGCGATTGGATAAATTTATGAATGAGATCGCTGCGGGCTGCAATAAGCCTGTGTTAGCTGGAATTTTCTTACTGAAGTCGGCAAAAAATGCGCGGTTTATTAATCGGGCGGTTCCAGGGGTGAATATTCCAGACCATATTATCGATCGCTTAGAAAAAGCTTCTGATCCTTTACGCGAAGGAATGGTAATTGCGGCTGAGCAAGTCAAACTTGCAAAAGAGGTCTGTCAGGGTGTGCATATGATGGCAGTGAAGCGCGAAGACTTAATTCCAGAGATTTTAGATCTTGCGGGTATTCCAGCGATCGCAAAGCAAACTGAACTACTCTCAGCAGTCACTCTTAGCTAAATTCCTTATAGAGTGGCATCTGAGGATGTGTTTTGTAGTGAATGTGGCTGATTTACTTACTAGGTGGTCTGCGCCTTGCGAATAGAATTCGCGGCTATACAAACAAAGTCCGCAACGGCGGACTAAGAGAACTCAACATCTCTTGAACTTGCGGAGGAGGATTTTGTCTATGTAGCTGCGGTTTCAACGGCTAAACTTGCGGTTTAATGAAGTCCCTAAGCTCCGATTCCGTCTCGCCCTCGATTAAAATCGGGGCTAGCAGAGAAAAGTCCACTGAAGGGACTGGAAGACTCTCATTCTGGCTGTTTTAGTCCCTTCAGTGAACTTCGTTTTTTAGCCCCGATTTTAATCGAGGGCGGAATTGCAACGCAGCGAAAAAATGTTTTCGGTTACATGATTAACAAGCTACTTCCTTAGCTTGAAAGTTGCACATTGCCTTTGTTTGAAGAATTCGTGTTGTCGCATCATTGGGACATCTTTGTAGTTTAAGTCGATCGATACATCCCTAACGTCGATCGAACATTCACGCTTGATGTTCAATTCCTCGCAAACGTCGATCGATATATCTCTAACGTCGATCGATGAATCATCATTGACGATCGAACATTCACGCTTGATACTCAAATCCTCGTAAACGTTAATCAATACATCTCTAACGTCGATCAAACATTCACACTTGATGTTCAAATCCTCGCAAACGTCGATCGATGAACTGTCATTAAAAATCGATCACTCGCAATCGATATCTCATGAATCGCAGACGACGTTCGATGAACCACGATCGCAAATCATCCCGAAATGCTTAAAAAATTTGATCGCGTAGAGCGCAAATAAGAAGAGAAAAGAAACAAGAGTAAAGAACAAAAAGGCAAGAGAGCAAAGGGCTACAGAGTCCTCAGTGCAGAACAGACAACACGAAAACCGATGTCGTAGTTGCGAACCCCCGCAGCGTTAACGTAGCGAGACGCAGAACGGCAATTCCACGGAAGGTGAATCCAGGAGCCGCCCCGCACCACTTTGCGGTTGTTCTCTTGATCGCTTTCCATTTCCCAAACACGATCATCCGCAGGCGCATTCGTATAGCTGTCATGCCACGGATCAGCGCACCATTCCCACACATTTCCATGCATGTCATAAAGTCCAAAGGCATTCGGAGGAAAACTTCCTACCTCAATCGTTGTTTCGCGATACTTCCCTTTCGCTGCATTCGCATAAGTTTGATTGCCGTCGTAGTTTGCCAAGTCAGGCGTGATCGCTTCTCCAAAATGGAATGGTGTCGTCGTTCCAGCCCGACACGCATATTCCCATTCAGCCTCGCTCGGTAATCGGTATCGCTCTCCCGTTTTTCGAGTTAATCGTTCGCAAAACTCGATCGCATCATCCCAAAAAATTCGCTCAACAGGTCGATGATTGCCTTTGAACTTGGATGGATCTAGTTCGAGATCCCGATTGATTTTGGGTAATTGAGCGATCGCTTTCCATTGCACCTGAGTCACTGTGTACTTACCCATGAAAAAAGGCTTGATCGTGACTTGATGCCGAGGTTTCTCACGAACTCTTGCTTCTAACTCTCCCTCTGCTGCACCCATCCAAAAGGTTCCACCTGGAATCGAAACCATATCGAAAAAGACACCTTTCGCGAGTTCTTCTCGGCGGTAACTTGCTTGACTTTGACGACGATCGATTTCTTTTCCTCGATCGTTGACCGTAATCACTTCAAAGCTGAAGGTCGGCAGCAACGGCTTCGGAGGAACGACAATCACAGGCTCTGAAATCGAAGCTAGAACATTTTCAATGATTGCCGCTGCATCTGCATCCCTCAGATTTAATCTCTGTTGCGCTCGATCGAGGAGTGATTGAATTCTCGGTGTGACTGATCCTTGAGGCTTGATCAGTGTGATCGCTGCTTCTCGAAACTCCTGAAACGGTCGAATCACTTCAGCTTCAAGCGCTTTCGCTCGCTCCTCAGAAAGCTGAAAACTCTTGCGCGAAATCTCCAGCACAATTCGACTCTCAGGCGAAATCTCGCCCCCATCCTGACTCAGAACAAACAAAACCTCTTCTCGATACTGATCCTCTCCCTGTCCCGACTCGACAATCTCTTGCACGATCGCGTCTGTCTCTCGATCCACTTCTTCTGAAGTCGAACTCTCTGACAACCGTTCTGCAATTCGCTGAACCGCACCCCGCACCCCACGCACAATATCCAGAAACGCCTCATCTCGATTTTCCGAACTCGTCACAGGCTTCGCATTCTTCGGATACGCCTGCAACTTCGCAAACGGCTCATTTTCCCAATCACAAGCGCGCAAAATAATCGGAATCACACAAGCCGTCCCCGCCTCATGCTGCTCCATCGCCTGCGTCAACTCCACACTAGAACAATAGTCTGAATGAATAAACGCCGGACTAATCAGCAACAAAATCACATCAGCAGATTTGAGATTGAGATCGATTTCCTTCGCCCATTCTGCTCCCGCATCAATTTTTCGATCGTGCCATTCCGCGATCGCCCGACTCCGCCGCAAAGCACTCAAATGCTTCTCCAGTTCCACCCTAAGCGGCTCATCCTCATGCGAATAAGAAACGAAAACATTAACAGCACGTACCATTGAGAAAATTCATCGGTGAGAGGGCTTTGCTTATTGTAAGGTGCGATTTATTACGAGAGAAGCTAGTAGTGCACCACAACTAATAGACGACTAGCCCCGCGATCTCCTTTTCATCACCTCCTTCAACTTCCGCTGCAACTCCGGCAAATCCGGCACCACTCGACCATAGCGCCAACTCACATAAGCCTGAGAAATTTCTTCAATCACAGCCGCCCGATCCGGTTGTTGAGTTCGCTTTGCCTGTCGCGCATACTCCAATGGAGTCTCAGCAGAATGTTTCTGAAAGCCCTGCTTTGCTAACTGGTTCAGCATATTTTGATAAAGCCGCTCCATCGGTCGCATGCGCTTCATGCGCTGATACTGTCGCCATCTTTGCCAGCCCTGCACACTCAGCCAACCCAAGAATCCAAGACTAAACAAAATAATCGAAGCCTGAAAGAAACCTGATAAGCCCTGATTTAGCAAACCGAAGAACCCAGAGAGCGTAGTTCTGACAATTTTGAAAATCTCAGCAAACCAAGCCGTAACCGGAGAAGGCAACCATCCTGCCACCCAACTCCAAAACCGTTGCACCAAGCTAAACGGCTGATACTCCTCTACCGAAGGCGGAATTAACTCATGTCCAGGAATCGGATCGATCGTAAACCAACCCGATCGCGGCACTTGAATCTCTGTAATCGCATAAGCATCCGTATTGCGAACAATATATAGCCCCGTGAACGGATTGAATTCTCCAGGCGCAAAGCCCGCGACTAATCGAGCCGGAACTCCAATCGATCGCAACATTAGCGTTAATGCCGTTGAGAAATGATCGCGATCGCCGCCTTGATTGCGTAGAAATGCCTCAACCACATCTTCGCCCGGTTTCAACTCCTGAAAATCTTGAATCCGATAGCGCTGTTTCAGATATTGTCCCAGATAGAGAGCCTTCTCATAATCTGAATCAATCGGTTTCTCAGACGTTGCTAAAATTCGCTCTGTTTCCTCTGCTAATCGCTGCTTCAGCCGAGTTGGAAGTTGCAAATAGGGGCTATTTTCTGGATACTTTGCTTTGAGCGAATTCAACCGTAGCAGAGTCCGATTGCGATAAGGCACATCTGAAACCACGCTGTAAGTCATGCCAGAATGCAATTCAACAGGCGATCGCAGACCAAACTCAGTATCAATCGCAATCTCATCGGTTGGAAAATACAATTCCCGAGGAGCCGAAAGCGCCGGAATTAAATTCGGCAGATCAGACAAAATCGTGAACGTCTGAATCACTTCTTTTGTCTCGCTCATCGTCACTGGAGGCGAAAGAAAGAATCGATATGACCAAGGTGTCCGCTTAATCGTCCTCGTTTGAGCATTGCGAGACACGTCCCACCCTTGTCCGGTGTAGCGATCGAATGCCATCACCCGCCAAAATCCCTCAATCTGCGATCTCACCCGCATGATCACCCGTGGCTTCAAAGGTTTGCGGCGATTTTGACTAATGCTGTTTCCAAAGCCTGGATAAAGCTCATCACTGCGATCGCGCACTTCTCCCCGTTGCGCTGAACTTCCTCCGCCTCGGACTTGTGATTCTAAGGCACTCCGACCTGCACCTGGAGTTCTAATCTCTTGATTATCAAATCTTTCCTGAACCGTTATAGGCGCACTTACAGGAAACATTCTCAGTTGATAGCCAGGAAACCGTGGCATCAGCAGAAAAAATACTAATCCCAAAGCAACGACGATCGCGAAAATCATTGGCAGCTTACCAAAGGTAATTTTCTGCAATCGACTGCGATCGACTTTGACATCACTCACGCCCAACCGTGAACTATAGTCCAACATCAACGTCGGAAGCGCGATCGCTAAAAAGGCAACCAGCAAGCCACCAAAGAGCATCGTTTGACTTAAAGTACTTGCGAGCGAGAGCAACACAAGCCCAATCATCATCGAGTAACCCAAATCCTTGCGGCGCGGCAAATCGAATGTATGCAAAACCTGCACTTGAATGAGAAATTCTGCTAAAACGAGCCGAGTATCGCCCGTCTGCCAAGCCGTCGGTAGCTTACTAAAAAACGTGAGTAATGCGACCATCATCGCGATCGCCAGTAAGAATTTAAATCCAGTATTCTTCTTGCGACGACAGTACCAACTCCAACTCGCCCCAATTGCACTCAGCGGAATTGCCCACAGTCCAATGTGAGTTTCTGCGGCTAAGTCAATTGCCAAAATTCCAATCGTGACGAGCGATTGGGCGAGTACTCGAAACAAAATCGAGTCTTCAGGCTGAATTTCTGGAATGACTTGAATTCGGGGTTTGAACTGTTGCCACCAGTTTTTCATGGGAGAAAAGAGTGAATTTCCAACCCCCAGAGTACCCCTTGATTAGCCTTCAGTGACCTGTGCTTTGAATTCTGCGTAGTCTCGCTCAACTTGTACGGCATACGATCGAGCATAGTCAAGTACAGAATCGTGCCAGACCGAAGCAGTTTCAGCGAATGCGATGAGATCATCTGCGATCGCTGATTTTTGTCGCCCTGTACTGCGCATTTGTCCCCAAGCTGTGACTTCTGCCATTGTTTTGATCACTTTTTTCAATCGCTTTATTTTGCCATTGCTTTTATCGAGGTCAACGCGATCAGCAGTCGGTTGAAGTTCGCGTAAGACGTAAGATTTTTCTGCAATGGTTAATCCATGTAACAAGGCTGGCGGAGATTCTTGAAATCGATTTTGAATGGCAACAATGCGATCTGCTTCACTGTTCCAATCAGGCTGTAGGCACGGAGTATAGGCTTGCAAGGAAGACGATCGAGATAGCTTGAGATCTAATAGATAGTTCTGATTCGGTGAGCCATTGCCTTCGACTAAGATCACATAGCGTTCGAGTCCCAAACTTCCGGTTCCTGCAATTCGATGCATCACATCGAGAATTGTGTAAAACTCTGGTTCTGGATATGTTTGAGTGCTTTCTGCGATCGCTTCTATTACCCTTTCACGCTGGGATTCTGTCGCGGGTTTCGTTTTGCCTTCAATGAGTTTGAGCGATCGCACTTTTGATTTCAGTTCCGTTCGTTCATCTAGAAAGTCTTTGCGTTTCCGCGTTTTCAATCCTAGTAACAATTCCCGAACTAACCCGGTTGACACTTCACCATGAACAGTTCGATCTTTTCCGGTCAAGAGTTCTTTGATATAAGTTTCGAGGAAGCAACGGCAAAGTGCGATCGCTGTTTCATCGTCAATATTGAGCGTATGAGCGCCAACAATCACACTCGTTAAAAACCGCACAACATCCCAAGTACAAGGGGCTAAGAGCGCTTCATCAAAATCATTGACATCAAAATAAACTAAGCGATCGTCTCCCTTGAAGCTGCCAAAATTCTGTAAATGCAGATCGCCACAACTCCAAACAGGCGGTGCAGAGGCAAAAATGCCTTCAACGGGTAAATCCTGATAAAACAGATGACAAGTTCCTCGCAAAAACGAAAACGCATTTTTTGCCATCGTTTGATATTTGAGTTTCAGCAGTTCAGGATCGCGTCCCTGATTAAACTCATGAATGCGATCGACAACAGTTTGATTTGACATTTGGAGAAATAAAAACAGGACAATCTAATTTAACGGATTCGGACGGGTTTCTCGACTTCGCGATTGTGCTGGAAACACGCTACTCTGAGAAGGATATCTTCTGATCAATTTCTCCTATGTTTGACGCTCTTGCCGATCGCTTAGAACAAGCCTGGAAAAAAGTTCGCGGTCAAGACAAAATCTCTGAATCGAATGTCAAAGACGCGCTGCGGGAAGTTCGGCGCGCGCTCCTTGAAGCAGATGTGAATCTGCAAGTCGTCAAAGATTTTGTCGCAGAAGTTGAACAGAATGCACTCGGTGCAGAAGTCATTGCAGGCGTTCGCCCCGACCAGCAGTTTATCGAAATCGTCTATAACGAACTGGTCAAAGTGATGGGCGATGCCAATGTGCCCCTCGCTGAAGCAGAAACCGCTCCCACGATCGTACTCATGGCGGGTTTGCAAGGGACAGGTAAAACAACTGCAACCGCAAAACTGGCGCTGCATTTAAGAAAAGAAGATAAGAAGGCATTGCTAGTCGCAACCGACGTTTATCGACCTGCTGCGATCGACCAATTAATCGCACTCGGTAAGCAAATTAATATCCCCGTATTTGACATGGGGAAAGATGCCGACCCCGTAGAAATCGCACGTCAAGGGGTTGAAAAAGCGAGAGCCGATGGCTTTGATGTCGTGATCGTTGATACTGCCGGACGTTTGCAGATTGACGAATCCATGATGGGCGAATTGAAGCGGATCAAAGACACGATCGAGCCGCATGAAACCCTGCTGGTCGTCGATGCGATGACGGGTCAAGAAGCTGCTAACCTGACTCGCACCTTCCATGAGCAAATCGGCGTAACGGGTGCAATCCTTACCAAAATGGATGGGGATACTCGCGGGGGTGCGGCACTCTCGGTACGGCGAATTTCTGGACAGCCGATCAAATTCATCGGGATCGGTGAGAAAGTTGACGCATTACAGCCGTTTTATCCTGACCGGATGGCTTCACGGATTTTGGGCATGGGCGATGTCCTGACCCTCGTTGAGAAAGCGCGGGAAGAAGTGGACATGGCAGAAGCCGAAAAAATGCAGGAGAAGATTCTATCTGCAAAATTCGATTTCTCTGACTTCCTCAAGCAAACTCGCCTGCTGAAGAACATGGGATCGCTCGGCGGTGTCATGAAGCTGATTCCTGGCATGGGCAAGATGGTGAACGAAGAACAGCTTGCCAAAGGTGAAGAACAACTGAAAAAAGCCGAAGCGATGATCGGCTCCATGACGGTCGAGGAACGGAAAAATCCCGATCTGCTTGCCAATTCTCCTAGTCGTCGGAAACGGATTGCCAAGGGTTCCGGACATTCTGACAAGGAAGTCAGCGAATTGGTGACGAATTTCCAAAGAATGCGATCGCTGATGCAACAAATGGGTTCAGGTCAGATGGGTTTTCCTGGAATGGGTCCGATGGGTGGAATGCCCAATCCATTTGGGGGTGGAAATCCATTTGGCGGAACGGGTGGTGGAATGCGTCCACCCCAGCCTGGATTTAGAGGCTATCAAGGCGGAGGCGGGAAGAAGAAAAAAGGCGGCAAAGATAAGAAGAAAAAAGGCTTCGGCAATCTGTAGAGTTTGAATTCAAGACCAACGTCAGCCTCACAATATTCTTGCGATTCTTGCGTTGGTCTATCACTCACTTGAAACGCGATGGAAACCTCAATGACTTCCGAACAGCGACTACTGGTTAAGCTCCAGCAACTCTCACCTGAAAAGATAGCTGAAGTCGAGAATTTTATTGACTTCTTATCGCAACGAGAGCAAGAGAATCAGCAGCTCACTGCGATCGCAACTCAGCTTTCAGAACCCGTTTTTCAGAAGATTTGGGATAATCCCGACGATGCCGAGTACGACAACTTATGAATTCGGGAATGTTTTACTTGTTCCTTTTCCCCTCAGCGACCAATCCACAAACAAAAAGCGTCCTGCCGTTGTGATTAGTTCTGGAGCGTATCATCAAGCTCATCCAGATCTAATTCTCATTGCAGTGACCAGTCAAATTTCAACTCCCCGATTTGGAGACTTGATTATTCAAGATTGGCAGTCCGCAGGCTTGTTAAAAGCCTCAATGATTAAACCTGCGATTACAACGATCGAACAAAAATTAGTGATTCGTAAACTCGGAACTTTGCAATCTTCTGATCAGCAAGATCTGCATCAACTCTTACAAACAATCTTAGGAATTTAGCAGCCTTGCGGTAAGTAATAGAGTGAGTGTCTCTAATTTCCCCGCACCATGTTAGGATGACTATTCCGGGAAGTGTGGCAATTCCGCCATATCACGTTGAAACTATCAGAAAGGAGTCCTCGGTTCTAGTTATGCTCAAATTGAGATTAAAGCGCTTTGGTAAAAAGCGTGAAGCCAGCTATCGGATTGTTGTTGCTCAAAGTACCACTCGTCGCGATGGTCGCCCCTTGGCAGAAGTTGGATTTTATAATCCCAGATCAGATGAAGTCCGTTTAGATGTTCCGAAGATCTTGGATTGGATGAAGAAAGGCGCACAGCCGACGGATACTGTTCGCGATATCCTCTTCAAAAACAATGTACTTGAGCAATTGAAAGCTGAGTAATTCTTGTGAAACCTGTGACTCCAGATTATGCCGGACTGATCCGGTTTCTTGTTGAACCTTTTCTCGAAACGCCAGATGCGCTGAAAATCGACTGTGAAGTGCTCGCCAATCGATCGCGGATTTGGATTCGTTTAGCGTTTGAAGGCACGGACAAAGGACGTGTCTTTGGTCGAGGTGGACGAAATGTTCAGGCAATTCGGACTACGATCGAGGGTGTTGCGAAGGCGGCAGGACAGACGGTAAATCTGGATGTTTACGGGAGCGGTCGAGAAGATTCTGAGGATCGCCCTCCCAGACGCGATCGTCCTCAAGGGCGACCGACTCCCCGCACTGATGCTCCCAAACGACCCACGCGAGAAAATTAATTCGTGTGAATCGGTCAACTTGTAAGCTTCGCGAATCGAATTTGCGAAGCTTTTGAAGTATTTTACGATCGACTAAACAAAGATTTTGCGGCTGATTTGATCACATTGCCTGTATCCGATAGCGTTTGAGAGACAGGATGTTCCGTTTGCAAAATGACTCGCGCACAGTTGCGTCCTGGCAAGCCTGAAATCGATCCGCCGGGATGAGTTCCTGCACCTGTGAGAAAGAGTCCCTCGATCGGGGTTTTATAATTCGCAAGTTCCGGCAATGGGCGGAAAAACATCATTTGATCAAAGCTCATATCCAGATGATAGTAATTGCCTTTTGAAACTCCAATCCGGCGCTCTAGCTCGGGTGGACTTTCAATATGACGGGCAATGATTGAAGATTTGAGATTGGGGGTGTATTCAGCCAGTTTATCGAGAACACGATCTGCGACTTGATTTTTTAAGTCTTCTGTCCATCCTGTTCCTTTTAGCCCAGTGCCTTCTGCTCCTGCAATTTGGTACGGCACAAAGAATTCAATCCAGAGAGTATGTTGACCTTCGGGAGCGAGAGACGGATCTAGTAAAGATGGCAAGACCATATACATCGACGGATCATCGATTGGAATTCTGCCAATATTCGGATCAGTATGGGCAAGCTCTACTTGAGTGACCGAATCTGCAATCAACGCTGAACCCATCCAGTATTGATCTTGATGATTGTAATTTTCAAAGCGGGGCAATTCTGATAAAGCACAATCAATTTTGAGAATGGCTTCATTGTGGTTGGCAATGCGACGAGAAACTCGTTCTCGCAATTCAGCATCTGCTGCATCAACATCGCGCTCATCGATCAATTGTAAAAATAGTCTTTGAGCATCCAGGCTCGATATCACTCCCATCGTCGATCGATATTCTTGACCATTCGTGAGCCGAACTCCTACAGCTTTTCCATCATCGATCAAAACCCGTTGCACCTGCTGATCCGTCCGAATTTCACCACCGAGATCCTGCACACATCGAACCAACGCTTGCGTGAGTGCCCCAGTTCCACCTTTGGGACGTGCCATACCCGGATTGTGCCGCAATGACATCATAATTGAACCCACTGCCATATTCTTTTGGGAAGGCGGGGTGCTAAGTTCAGCAGAAAGTCTTGCGAGAGGCGCTTTCAAAAACTCTGAATCAAAGTATTCATTGATCACATCAAGCGGGCTAGATAACATGGTGCGGATGAGATCCAGCGTTTTGTCTCCCGATCCCATCAACGACATCATATCTTTGATCTTACTAATATCGTAGTTTCCTGCCATATCTACGATCGACTTGGGAGGAGCATTAAATATCGGAGTCAGCATTCCAATCACCCGCTGCCAGAAGTCAGTAAACTCAGCATATTTGGCAGCATCACGGGGACTGTATCGTGCAATTTCAGCACAGGTTTGCTCGACTGAGCGACGCGCTAAAAAGTATTTGCCATCTGGGTGAGGACAAAACACAACTGGGTCACAGAATAGATATTCCAGCCCGTATTTTTCTAGCTCTAATTCTTCAACAACAGGTCCTAAGTGAATGAAAATATGATTGATCGCACAAGGGCTAAACAGAAATCCAGGAGCGTCTTCTGGCATCAGTTCTTCTGTCGTCGCTGCCCCGCCTGGAATGGAATTTTTTTCAAGCAGTAAGACACTATAGCCTGCTTTGAGGAGGTAGGCAGCACAGACTAAGCCATTATGCCCTGCACCAATAATGATCGCGTCGTAGCTTTGCATGTTAAATACTGTTAGAAATTAACTTCAAGAGTCGCGCGTGCGTGAGTACGATCGCACGGTACATCCTACAGTCAATCTTGAAAGCTCCGAATCACTAAGAAGTTGCACTTTTGAGTAGTAAAAAATCTGCCAAAAGAGAGGAGAGCTCGCTTGTACTTTTTTAAACCGCGAAAACTCTTGCTAGCCAATTTTTCCCTCAATCAAGAGTCAACATCGGAATTGCTATCGCAGTGCGTAATTTTCTTTATACTCTACGAGTTCTAGCCATGTGCTATCGGGATCTTTTACATAGATGCGGTACTTGGTTTCTGGAGAATCCTCAAGCATATATTCAATTCCGTTTGCTTCTAGTAACGCGGTCATTTTTTTGCCATCTGCAATCACAAAGCCGATGTGATCAATATTTCCGGTATGAAGTGGACTGGCTTGAGATGCGTTGGGTCGTTCGTAGAGTGAGAGATAGAATTGCTGATTACCAAAATGCAGCCAACTCATGTCGTTTGACTGTTCTTGGGCACGGATAAACCAATCAGGAAAGAGGGTTTGGTAAAACTGCAAGGTTGCTTCTAAGTTCTGACAAACCTTGTTGATATGTTCAATTCGATAGAAGTTCATAGTCACCTCTGAAATCTTTGTTGTCTAAATCATACTCGTTATGAGTTTGAGTTGCAACCCAGATTTATCGCGATCGCACTTCTATTCGAGTTTTTTCATCCAGAAGCAGGCTTATACAGCAGTTGAAGAATTACGATCGCCGTAGTTCTGTTCAATCCAAGCCTGATACGCTCCAGATTGGACTTGTTCGACCCAATCAGTGTGATTGAGATACCACTGAATTGTTTTGAGTAAGCCACTGGCAAAACTTTCTTTGGGTTCCCAGCCTAGCTCACGCTGAATTTTACTGTTATCGATGGCATAACGGCGATCGTGTCCAAGACGGTCTTTGACAAAGGTAATCAGTTCAGCATGTTGAAAATTCGCCTTGGGAGCTAGTTGATCCAACACAGTACAAATCTGATTCACGACTGCAAGATTCGTTTGTTCGTTGTTTCCACCAATGTTGTAAGTCTCTCCAATTCGCCCATGTTGCAAGACTTGGTAAAGTGCATCACAATGATCGTCAACATAGAGCCAGTCTCGAATGTTTTGCCCATCTCCGTAAATCGGGAGAGGCTTTCTATTAAGAGCATTGAGAATCATCAAGGGGATAAGCTTCTCCGGAAATTGGCGTGGCCCATAATTGTTAGAACAATTTGTCGTCAGCGTTGGTAATCCATAGGTGTGATAATAAGCCCGAACTAAATGATCAGCCCCTGCTTTAGAAGCTGCATAAGGACTGTTTGGTGCGTAAGGCGTATTTTCCCGAAATGCTGGATCAGTTGGGCTGAGTGAGCCATAGACCTCATCGGTTGAAACCTGTAAAAAGCGGAAGCTATCGCGTTTCTGACCCAGTAATTTCTCCCAATACGCTCGACTTGCTTCGAGCAGGCGAAATGTGCCTAGAATATTGGTTTCAATGAATGCGTGTGGATTCAAAATTGAGCGATCGACATGACTTTCTGCGGCAAAGTTCACAATTGCATCTGGCTTGTACTGCTCCAACAAATCCTTCAGTAATTCAAGATCACAAATATCTCCTCGAACAAAAGTATAGTCAGGATGCTGCTCTAACTCTGCGAGAGTCTGATAATTACTAGCGTATGTAAGCTTATCAAGGTTGATAATGCTTGCCCATTGTTCTTTGCAAGCCTTCAATACAAAATTAGAGCCAATAAAACCCATTCCACCGGTGACAAGAAACGTTTGCATAGCTTGGCTCTGATCAACTGAATCAAATATTATTCTCGTGCTATCGCTTAATTGATGATTGAAACTAAGACTTTAACATTATGCCCATTGGGATAGACAATCTTGACTGTGTGCATTAAAGCCTTCCCTTAGAAAGATGAACGAACATATTTAATCTCTCACATTAGGTTACGAGTCGTTAAGACCCTAGTTATGATGAAATCTGTGAGTGCTATTCAGCTTTCTATTTGTGTTGGAACTCGGAATCGTCCAGCGGATTTGATCCGATGTCTCAATTCATTAGTATTACTCGATACGATCGAGTTTGAGATCATTGTGATCGATGATGCTTCGGAAATCGCGATCGCGGATCGGGTTCTTCAAGAAATTCATCCTAGCCTTGTCTCTAAAATTCAGTTTTTCCGCCATGCACAGAATCGCGGGATTCCTGCAACTCGGAATGAACTTGCACAGCGCGCAAATGCACCGTATTTGTTCTGTCTTGATGATGATGCTCAGTTACTCAGTGCGAGTAGCATTCATGCCGCAATCCAAGTGTTAGAAACAAGTCCAGAAGTCGGGGCTGTAGCACTGTCTCAAACCAATGAGCGAGGAGAATTGTTACCTGGACAGCCTGCACCCGCAAGTTATCGATGCTACGCCCCAACTTTTATTGGATATGGAAGCTTACTGCGGCGCGAGCTATTTGTAGAGCTAGGAGGCTATCGGGAAGTGTTCGCGGCTTATTATGAGGAGCCAGAATTTTGTAAACGGATGCTCGATCGTGGTTTTTACGTCGTCTATCTTCCCGATGCAGGCATCATTCATCACCAATCTCCGATCGGACGCAACAATTTAATTGCGCTCAGAAATGGCTGCCGGAATAAATGTTTTGCTGCGGTTTATAACGAGCCACTCTTCATGATGCTCTTGAGTATTCCAGCAAGACTTTTGGTTTACAGCTATAAGCATCAGCAATACCGCAAACAGCAAGGTATCGAAAGTGAGTTTGGAGCGGGGTGGATTTTGGCAGAACTACGCAGGAATTTTTCAGTGCTTTGGCGCGATCGTAAAGCGTTGAAGTGGACGACCTACTACAAATGGCATAAAGTTAAACGTACTCCAGCCTATGAACTTGTAACCTAAAGTTTTGACGTATGAAGCTATTAATTATTAATCATTCCTGTACGATTCCCGTTGTACAGCAGTTTTATGCTGAAGTTGAACGGCAAACGGGTTGGGAGATTACGATCGTTGTTCCCAGTAATTGGCAAGATGAATATAATCGCGTCCGTACAGTAGAGCGATGGAAAGACTTTACAGGACAGCTTATTAGTCTACCTGTTTGGAAATCAGGGAGTATTCCATTACACATTTATCGGTCTTTATTTTTCAACCTGTTGCGAGATTTAGCTCCTGATTTTATCTATGTGCATCAAGAACCTTATGCGTTAGTCACTCTGCAAATTTATTTAGCAAACTATCTCACTATTCGTAAGTCCATTGGCTTTTTTACTTGGCAGAACATTTTTAAGAACTATCCAGTTCCTTTTCGACAAATGGAGCGCTGGATCTTGAAACATACAGATGTGATGTTTCCAGGATCGCACAGTGCAGAAGCAGTGATGCGAAAAAAAGGTTTTACTGGACAAAGTGTTTTGCTACCTTCAGGGGTTGATCCGGCGATTTACTATCCCAGAGAACAGCAGTCTAGACCTGACGAAATCTTGATTGGATATGTGGGGCGAATTGTTGAACAGAAAGGCTTGAAAACATTATTACTAGCACTTGGAGAAATTGCACATTTGCCGTGGCGATTTGTTCTGATTGGAAGCGGAGAATTTGAGCCAGAATTTGATCAGATTGCTCGATCGCTGAATTTAAGCGATCGCATTGAAAAACATGGTTTTGTCCCGTTTACAGAAACACCAAACTATCTTTCTGAGTTAGATATTCTCGTCTTACCCTCTGAGACCCGATCAAATTGGAAAGAGCAATTTGGACGAGTCATTATTGAAGCGATGGCCTGTGGAACAGCGGTGGTCGGGTCTGACTCAGGAGAAATTCCGTATCTGATTCAAGCGACTCAAGGTGGAGTAGTTTTTCCAGAAGGAGATGCGATCGCGCTTGCTCGATCGCTTGAAAGATTGATTTTAGAGCCAGAGTTGCGAGTTTCTTTAGCCGAAACAGGACGAAACTCGGTGCATCAAAATTATACGAATGCGCTATTAGCTCATCGTTTTGCGGAAGCAATCAAAAATCAAGTGGAATTTGATCCGAAATCGCAGCGTTCAGGAGTACAATCGTTTCCGTCTCCTTAAATGTTCAGCGTATGTCTCTTTCGCGATCGCGTATTCCAGATCAACGTTGGTATATTCATCCCGATCAAAGCGATCGAGCGGTTCAGCTTGCCTTAGAGACAAATCGCTCTCCCCTGTTAACGCAAGTTCTGCTCAATCGCGGATTAGAAACCTTCGAGGACATTCAAGAATTTCTCGATCCACAGCAAGAGTTACCGTCTGCACTGGAAGATTTTCCGGATTTAGCCGTAAGTTTGGAACTCTTGATCAATGCGATTAATGACAAAACTCGGATTGCTATCTGTGGAGATTATGATGCGGATGGAATGACGAGTACAGCATTGCTACTCAGAGCATTGCGATACTTAGGTGGGCGAGTCGATTATGCGATCCCCAGTCGGATGAGTGAAGGCTACGGGATCAACACTCGGATTGTAGAAGAGTTCTACGAAGAAGGCGTAGGACTGATTCTCACAGTCGATAATGGAATTGCCGCCCATCAACCGATCGAGCGTGCTAGAGAGCTAGGTTTAACGATCATTGTGACGGATCACCACGATCTCCCCCCAGAACTTCCGAATGCGAATGCAATTCTCAATCCGAAGCTAATTGCAGAAGAGTCGCCGTATCGAAGTATGGCAGGGGTGGGAGTTGCTTATGTGTTGGCGCTCTGTTTAGCTCAAAGTTTTGGACAGACGAGAGAATTGCAGAACTCTTTGCTAGAGCTATTTACATTAGGCACGATCGCAGATTTAGCACCTTTAACCGGGGTGAATCGCCGATGGGTCAAACGAGGCTTACAGCTTTTACCGAAGTCTAAAATGGCTGGAATTCAAGCCCTGATTCAAATTGCCGGATTGAGCAATGAGAAAAACTTGAAGCCGGAAGCGATCGGGTTTCGGTTAGGGCCGAGAATTAATGCGATCGGGAGAATTGGCGATCCGCAAGTTGTGATTGAGCTACTTGTTACTGATGATGATGGCGTTGCTTTAGAACAAGCCATGAAGTGTGAGATTGAGAACAAGCGACGGCAGCAACTTTGCGAACAGATTGAGAAAGAAGCGATCGAGTATTACGAAGATAGCTCGTTTGATGCAAAAGCTGATCGAGTATTACTTCTGGTAAAACGGGATTGGCATCATGGTGTGATTGGGATTGTTGCTTCTCGATTAGTTGAGCGATATGGGGTTCCAGTGTTTATTGGAACTTATGAAGATGACGATCATATTCGCGGTTCGGCTCGGAGCATTCCAGAATTTAATGTTTTTGAGGCATTAGAATTTTGCAAGGATCTGATGCTGAAATCAGGGGGACATAAAGCAGCGGGTGGGTTCTCGTTTAAGGCAGATCGTTTAGATGAAATTCGCGATCGCTTGAGAACTTTCGCACATCAATCTCTCAAAACTGAGCATCTTAAGCCTTTAGTGACGATCGATGTTGAAGCAGATTTAGCTCAAATTGATCTGGCACTTCATGCACAGCTTGATGTTTTACATCCTTGCGGGATGGAGAATCCTGAGCCTGTATTTTGGACGCCGAATGTTTTAGTGACCGAGCAGCGGCGCATTGGCAAGGGACATATCAAACTTGTCTTAGAATCTGCAGGGCAAAAAGTAAATGCGATCGCGTGGCGTTGGGGTGAGTATTTTCCGTTACCAAGCCCCTTAGATGTTGCCTATCGAGTCAAGTCGAATGAGTGGAATAATCAGGTTTCTGTCCAACTTGAAGTTCTCGGTGTGAGATTCCCAGGACAGAGTTCTCAGACAGAATTTCGATTTAGCGATCGAGTCTATCACTGCACAATGCTCGATCAGAAAGAATTAAGAATTCAAAATGCGAAGGGCGATATTTTAGTAATCCAAAAAGGACAGAAAATTGGAACACTTGGGAGAAGTGATCAGACAGTACAAGAAGTCGATGTTTCACAAGCACCATACTATGATCTGGTGAAAGCTGCGGTGAATGCTTTGGCAATTTAGATTGATAGACTTGAACTGAAACGGAAGAAATCGGTCGTTCTTTCAAGGCTGCCCTCTACTTTCTGCTCACTCTTCTACAATAGGGTTGAGACATTTTCTAAAGCTTATGAAGCGGATTGTTCTGATTGCAGGATTTGAATCGTTTAATGCAGGGCTGTATCGGCAGGCGGCAGATTTAGCACAGTCGCAAGGCTCACAGCTAGACATTCGAGTATTTAGCGATCGCGATCTCACCTCAAATCCGACAGAAATAGAATCTGCACTGAAACAAGCCGATGTCTTTTTCGCAAGCTTGCTGTTTGACTACGATCAAGTGCTTTGGCTAAGAGAGCGAGTACAAACGATTCCAATTCGCTTGGTGTTTGAATCGGCATTGGAATTAATGAGTTTGACGCAGTTAGGGAAATTTGCAATTGGGGATAAGCCCAAAGGAATGCCCAAACCTGTCAAATTCATTCTCGATAAATTTAGTAACGGACGAGAAGAAGACAAGCTTGCAGGCTATATTAGCTTTCTGAAAACAGGCCCCAAATTATTGAAATTTGTCCCAGTTCAGAAGGTTCAAGATCTGCGAAATTGGTTGATCATTTATGGCTATTGGAATGCAGGGGGAACAGAGAATGTCGCGGCTCTGTTTTGTACGATCGCTCAAAAGTATTTAGATCTAACCGTTGGCGAAATTGCAGACCCTATTGAAACTCCAAATATTGGGCTTTTGCATCCTGAGTATGATGGTTATTTTGAATCTCCAAAGCAATATCTAGGCTGGTATCGCCAGCGTTTTAATTCTCATCATCCGACTGTTGGAATACTGCTCTATCGAAAGCATGTCATTACAAATCAGCAATATATTCCAAAATTGATCAAAGCGTTTGAGAAAGCCAATTTAATTCCCGTTCCAATTTTTATTAACGGCGTTGAAGGTCATGTTGCTGTTCGTGATTTGATGACGACAGACTATGAACAGCAACAGCGCGATCGCGGCATCAATGCAACGCTTTCACTTTCAGATCAAGCGGTAAAGGTAGATGCGATTGTTTCCACGATCGGATTTCCCTTGGTCGGAGGCCCCGCCGGATCAATGGAAGCAGGAAGGCAGATCGAAGTGGCTAAACGCATTCTCAATGCTAAGAATGTTCCCTACATTGTTGCGGCTCCATTACTCATTCAAGACATTCATTCTTGGACAAGGCAGGGAATTAGCGGATTGCAGAGTGTGGTGTTGTATGCGCTGCCTGAGTTAGACGGCGCGATCGATACGATTGCGCTCGGTGGTTTAGTCGGAGAAACCATTTACCTCATTCCAGAACGAGTAGACCGATTAACCGGGCGATTAAATCAATGGATTAAACTCCGCCAAACTCCTGCTGAGCAAAGAAAAATTGCGATTCTACTATATGGATTTCCGCCCGGATATGGAGCAGTTGGAACAGCAGCATTGCTGAATGTTCCGCGATCGCTGATCAAACTATTACACGCGATGAAAGAGCAAGGATATGCGATCGCGGATTTACCCGAAGATGGAGAAACTCTGATTCAAGCTGTCAAACGCTCAGATGAAGGAGATGCGATCGCAATTTCAACCCAAACACTTGAGAAATGGTTAGGCTATCTGCTCACGTCTAGAGTTGAAAAGCAGTGGAAATCGTTATCCAGTAGTGGCATTAAGACACTCGGTGATGATTTAGTGTGGGGAGGCGTTCAGCTTGGCAATGTTTGGATCGGAGTGCAGCCTCCACTCGGAATTTCAGGAGATCCGATGCGACTGATGTTTGAGCGGGATTTAACGCCTCATCCGCAGTATGCAGCATTTTACAAATGGCTTCAGAACGACTTTGGGGCAGATGCGATCGTGCATTTCGGAATGCATGGCACAGTCGAATGGCTCCCCGGTTCACCGCTTGGAAATACAGGTTATTCTTGGTCAGATATCTTACTCGGCAATCTTCCAAATCTTTATGTCTACGCGGCAAATAATCCTTCAGAATCGATTCTGGCAAAGCGCCGAGGCTATGGCACTTTAATCTCTCACAATGTTCCGCCTTATGGTCGAGCAGGATTGTACAAAGAGCTAGTCAACATTCGAGACTTAATTGCAGAGTATCGCGAAGATCCAGAAAAGAACTATGCGCTCAAATCCGCGATCGTGCAAAAAATCATCGATATAGGAATTGATGCAGATTGCCCGTTTGCAGAAGCAAAGCAACTAGGCATTGCGTTCAATCTTGAGAATATCAATCTCTTTAGCAATGATGCTTTTAATCGTTATCTGATTACTCTGTACGAATACTTGCAGGTCTTAGAAAATCGATTGTTCTCATCGGGCTTACATACCTTAGGTGAAATGCCCTCACCAGAGATGCTTGAAAGTTATCTCAAAGCATATTTTGACGATCGCATTCCTGAATCGTCGATCGCTCAAATTGCTCAAGGTGAAGATTTAGCACAATGGCAAGAAGCCGTTGATATTCGTAATCTGCTACTACAAACGACTGACGAACTGACGAATCTACTACGCGGATTGAATGGCGAATATATTCCTCCTGCGCCCGGAGGTGATTTACTTCGAGATGGCTTAGGCGCATTACCCACGGGTCGAAATATTCACGCCCTTGATCCCTATCGAATGCCTTCTCCTGCTGCTTATGAACGCGGTCGCGAGATTGCTCGTAAAATTATCGAGCAACATCTGAAAGAACATCAAACCTATCCAGAAACGGTAGCAGTAATGCTCTGGGGACTGGATGCCATTAAAACCAAAGGTGAATCGCTCGGAATCTTACTCGAACTCGTCGGAGCGGAACCTGTTAAAGAAGGAACTGGCAGAATTGTCCGATACGAACTCAAGCCAATCTCAGAAGTTGGACATCCTCGAATCGATGTTCTCGCAAATCTTTCAGGCATTTTCCGAGATGGCTTTGTCAACATCATCGAGCTACTCGACGATCTCTTTCAACGAGCCGCAGACCTGGATGAACCAGCAGACCAGAACTTTATTCGCAAACATGCGATCGCGCTGCAAACTCAAGGAGTAGACAATCCAACCGCCCGCTTATTCTCCAATCCCGCAGGTGATTACGGTTCGCTCGTCAACGATCAAGTGGTTGCCTCAAACTGGGAATCCGGTGAAGAATTAGGACAAACTTGGCAGAGTCGAAATGTCTTTAGCTATGGCAGAAAAGATAAAGGAGAAGTGCGATCTCAAGTCTTAGAGACTCTCTTGAAAACTACCGATCGCATTGTCCAAGAAATTGATTCAGTCGAATATGGCTTAACTGATATTCAAGAGTACTATGCCAACACAGGCGGACTCAAACGCGCCGCAGAACAGCAAAAAGGGACGAAAGTTCAAGCGAGCTTTGTCGAAAGCTTTTCAAAAGATACAACGCCTCGAAACCTAGAAGACCTATTGAGAATGGAGTATCGAACAAAACTGCTAAATCCAAAATGGGCAGAAGCAATGGCAGCCCAAGGATCAGGAGGAGCTTACGAAATCTCGCAACGCATGACTGCTTTAATCGGTTGGAGTGGAACAGTTGATTTCAAAGAATCTTGGGTCTACGACCAAGCGGCGGATACATATGCTTTAGATGCAGACATGGCAAAAAGACTTCAAGAAGCGAATCCTGAAGCCTTTCGCAATATTGTGGCACGAATGCTAGAAGCAAACGGACGAGGATTTTGGAATCCCGATGATGAGAAGCTGTCGAAACTCAGAGCGCTCTATGAACAATCGGATAGCAAGCTTGAAGGAGTAGAAATTGCTTCAGTTTAGCTTGCTTCCCGACGATTCAATCGGAGCACATCCTAAGAGTATGCTTTAAAAGTAATCGTTGAGGCGCATTCACCCGCCCTGGAATGGAATTCCGGGCTAGTTGAACGAAGTCCACTGAAGGGACTAACAGCCAATCAGAATGGGGTCTTCAGTCCTTTTCAAAGGACTTCGCACCGTTAGCCCCGAATTCATTCCGGGGCGAGCTAGAACGGAGCGAGGAAACGGTTGATACTTTTAAAACACCCTCTAACGGCGCAGGTAGGTAAACTTCGCATTCGGTCTGCCCACAAAGCAAGACTGATTAAATCCATACTTCCGAATCACCGCCAAAGACTGTTCTGCCTCAGCCTGATTTCCTTCAAAATCAAACATCCAGTGATTGCCATCTACAATTTTCCAACGATTGTTAATCTTGCTCACCGTCGTCGTCGCCGGATTGAACGGAATACAATCTTCACCGCGCATTGCGCCTACTGGAGCAGCATTGTTCACCAACATATATTGGAACGAAGGCTGAGGTCTGCCCACAAAGCAAGACTTGTTCATTCCATAGCGCTTGATCGTGCGGAGAGACTGTTCTGCTCTTGCGCGATCGCCCTCGAAATTAAACATCAAATGATTGCCATTTTCCACGATCGTCCAACGCCCCTGCACATTCTCAACGGCTGTATTGTTGGGATTGAACGCAATGCAATCTTCATTCAGCGCAGTTTGACCGAGCGAAACTGCATTCGATCGATATTTTCGATCCGTTTTACGATCGTGCAACACAATGTAAACCGATTGGGGCGGGGTTTTGCCTTGCTGAACTGCAAACCAGAGCTTCGTCAGATTTTCTGGATTTGAAAAAGCACAGAACCCATAGATTCTCTGATTCGATTGAGCATCATAGATATCAACCCAAGTTCTCGAAGAATTGGTGTTCGCACCGCAAGCAGGCAAATCCGGAGCACTCGTAAACAGCGCAGCATTGATTTGCTGCCAGTTCGTAACCGTCAAATTGTAGTAAGTATAGCCATTTTTGTTTTCGGTTCCTTTGAAAGCGAGAACAGGATTTGGAGAATTCAGTGCAGTCAAGTTACCAAACAGATTTGGATTCACATGAATCGGTTTAATTTCATTTGCAAACCCGGCTGTTGTGCCTAAACTTAACATTAGCCCAGCCAATAATGTGCTTGCTAACAAATGTTTAGATTGCATATTCCTTGAAGCTCCAGTAAATGAGTGGATACGGGTTAATAGGGAAGCGATCGAGACTTTATGCACTGCATTTCTATCGCTTGTCATTTCAGCCTAAGCGCCCCTACAAAACATCCACAGTGCCCAAACGGGTAAGAAAAACGGAGCGAATTATTATTAGGTATTGGTAGGTTTATTCAAGTAACTTAACAGCTTTTCTCAGGCGATCCATCTTAGAGGAGATGAGGTAGGGATCACCGTATTCGTATGATTTTCCAATGCTAGGACTTCTACAGAAATGATGAGTTTTAGCGATCGAAGTGTGAAACAAACCATTTATTCACTAAAGCGCGATCGTGAGTGAAGTTGCGATCGCAGGGTGACACGCCTATGGAAATGCTACAAGAATATCGCTATAAATTAGCGCAGTTTTGGCGATCCTCGATCGTCTTTCGCAGTCTTAGCTTACTTACAATCTTTGCCATCTCTGCGCTTCTGATCGTGTTACCTGCGCGATCGCAGCCCGTCGTTCTCACATTTTTGATGAATGCACCCGAAGTGCCAAATCTGCGACCTTTAATTGCAGAATTTGAGAAGCAAAATCCAGGCATCAAGCTCAACATGATTGAAGGTCCCAACGCTTCAAACTTGATCGAAGACTTGAATACGTCTGCTTTTCTTTTAGGAAGTGCGCCTTATGATCTCGTCAATATGGATGTCACTTGGGTCGCAAAATTTGCAGCAGCAGGATGGCTGCGTGACTTAACTAATGAAATTCCCCAAGAACAGTTAAACGAGTTCTTGCCCGGAGACATCGAAGCCAGTCGCTATCAAGGCAAACTCTATCGAGTGCCCTGGCGAACAGATGCAGCGTTACTCTTCTACCGGAAAGATTTGCTTGACCAAGCAGGACTTCAGCCACCCGAAACTTTTGATCAGTTGATCAAAGCCTCGCAGCAAATTCAAGGTAAGAATGGCGCACAGTGGGGATACGTTTATCAAGGGCGACAGTACGAAGGCGTTGCTGCGATGTTTATTGAGGTCTTAGAAGGCAATGGCGGCTTCTGGGTCAATCCTCAAACAAATGAAGTTGGACTCGATCGACCTGAAGCGATTCAAGCCTTAAACTTCTTAAGAACCACTGTTGACAAAGGTGTGACACCAGCTGGGGTCAGTACCTATCAAGAAGAAGAAGCGCGGCTCCTCTTCCAAAGTGGGAACACCGTATTTATGCGAAACTGGCCTTACGCCTGGGCATTACTCAACAAAGAAGACTCACCTGTTCGCGGCAAAGTCGCCGTCAAACCTGTGATTCACGCACCTGGAAAACTGAGCGTGTCTTGTCTAGGCGGATGGGGTTGGGGAATCGCTAGCACGACTCAGCATCCCGTAGAAGCTCGGAAAGCGCTCGACTTCTTTACAGGAACCCACGTTCAAAAAACCACATCCCTTTCCTCTGGGTACTTGCCGAGTCGCAAAGCGTTGTACAAAGACCCAGAAATTCTCGCGAAATACGACTTTTTCCCAGTCGCGCTCAAAGCTCTGGAAAATCCTGGAATTCGACCTCCGATCGCGCAATATGCCCAAGCGTCTGATATTTTGCAGCGCTATCTCAGTTCCGCAATCTCAGGACGCATTTCACCCGAAGAAGCGATGAAGTCAGCAGCCCGGGAAACACGCGCATTGTTAGGAGTTTAGCCGATGAAAGATGTGATTCGAGAGCGAGAACGTCGTACAGGTTGGCTCTTAACGATTCCAGCCTTGCTGATTTTGACGCTGGTCTTTGCTTATCCAATTCTGCGAGCGTTCTGGCAAAGTCTATTTGTTCAGAACTTAGGAAATCAACTGAATCCACATTTTACAGGATTGTCTAATTTTGCCCGGATGGCTCAAGACGGGCGATTCTGGCAAAGTATGGTCAATTCAGCGATTTTCACGTTTTCATCCGTGGCGATCGAACTTGTGCTCGGGATGGGAATTGCGCTCGTACTCAACCAATCTTTCCGAGGTCGAGGAGCAGTAAGAACGATCGCAATTCTGCCGTGGGCTTTGCCGACCGCACTGATTGCACTCGGTTGGACATGGATTTTCAATGATCAATACGGGATTGTCAATGACATTTTGCTGCGGTTGGGATTCATCGATACTGGTATCAACTGGCTCGGCAATCCGACTTTAGCCATGCTAGCAGTCATCTTTGCAGATGTTTGGAAAACAACACCCTTCATCAGCATTCTATTGCTCGCTGGACTGCAATCCATTCCAAATGATCTGTACGAGGCACAAGCGATCGATGGAGCTTCCCCTTGGCAAAGCTTTCGACAGATTACCTTGCCTCTACTGATGCCCCAAGTGGTTATCTCACTGTTATTCCGGCTCGCTCAGGCATTCGGAATCTTTGACTTAATCAGTGTCATGACCGGAGGTGGTCCTGGAGGTGCGACTGAAACAGTTTCGCTCTACATCTACGCCACAGTAATGCGCTATCTAGACTTCGGTTATGGAGCAGCATTAGTTGTGGTGACGTTCTTACTGTTAGTGTTAGCCGTTGCGATCGCAAGTTACTTCCTAACTCGATCCAGAGCTAAAGCATCGGGAGCAATTTAATATGACAACTGTATTTCCAGAATCCGTCGATCGACGAATGCCAGGAGGCAAATCAACTCGAATTGGGCGAAAAGTCGTCTTGCCGATTGCAGTTGCCTTCACTGTCATCTTTTGCCTGGCTCCAATCCTTTGGCAGCTCTTAACCTCATTCAAAGTGAATGCCGACATTGCGGCAATTCCCAATGTTTATTTCCCAACTCGATTTACATTAGATCATTACCGTTCTTTGTTTGAGCGTCGCCCATTTTTGAACTATATCTTCAATAGTGCGATCGTCTCTTTTGCTTCAACTATCCTCGCTTTAGGAGTCGGCTCTCCCGCAGCTTATGCGCTCGCCAGACTGAAACTTCAAGGAGAACGCTGGATTTTAGCAGGTGTTCTGATCGTGACGCTATTCCCACCGATTCTGCTCTTCCTGGGACTCCTCGAAATCGTTCGGGCGCTTCATCTTGGAAACAACTATCTTTCATTGATCATTCCTTACACCGCGATTAACTTGCCGCTCACGATTCTGGTGATGCGAAGCTTCTTTCAGCAACTTCCCAAAGATCTCGAAGATGCGGCAAGAGTTGATGGCTATAGCACTCCTCGAATGCTGCTGGAAGTCGTTTTACCGATGACAATCCCAGCACTCGTGACGACTGGAATTTTGACTTTCATTTCTGCCTGGAATGAATTCATCTTTGCCCTGACTTTCATCACTCGCGAAGACATGAAAACAGTTCCAGTTGCAGGCGCACAGCTCGGCGGAGCTTCGCCCTTTGAAATTCCATTTGGACCGATCGCAGCAGCAACGGTTCTCGGAACAATTCCACTGGTGTTGTTAGTTCTCTTCTTCCAACGCCGCATTGTTCAAGGGCTAACGTCTGGCGCAGTCAAAGGTTAATTCACTCTTCTCAAACATCATGGATAAGAAACTAGAACTCATTAACTTGAGAAAAGCTTACACTCAGCAAATTGTTCCTGTAAAAGACATTAACTTGAGTGTCGAACAAGGCGAATTTCTCACTTTGTTAGGACCTTCAGGATGCGGTAAATCGACGATCTTGCGCTTGATTGCGGGATTAGAACAGCCGACTAGTGGACAAATCCTGATCAATGGTCGGGATGTGAGCCGCTTGAATCCGGGCGATCGCAATATTGCAATGGTCTTTCAAAGCTATGCACTCTATCCGCACATGACCGTGTATGACAACATCGCATCCGGGCTAAAACTGCGGAAAACGCCCCATGCAGAGATCAAAGAAAGAATTCGTGAGGTCGCAGATTTCCTAGGATTGCATGATCTGATGAATCGTAAGCCGGGTCAACTGTCTGGCGGACAGCGACAGCGAGTTGCAGTCGCAAGAACCTTGGTTCGTCGTCCTGATTTATTCCTACTAGACGAACCGCTGAGTAACTTGGATGCGTTACTCCGGGAACACGTCCGGGCTGAATTGAAGCAATTGTTTGGTTCACAAAATGCGCCTGTTGTTTACGTGACGCACGACCAGACTGAAGCAATGACCCTTTCAACCAAAGTAGCTGTGCTGAATAATGGTTACCTGCAACAGTTCGATCGACCTGATGTGATCTACAGCCAACCTGCCAATCAATTTGTTGCAGGCTTTATTGGTAGCCCACAGATGAACTTTTTACGGGTTCCTTGTCAGAATGGCAATGCGATCGTGGGCAATACTAAAATTCCTCTACCCCGAAGCGTTAGCGCTCAAGAGATTATCTTAGGAATTCGTCCTGAGCATGTGCATCTTGCGCAAAACCGCAATGAACCGACGCTAGAGGGTGAAGTGTTCCTAACCGAGAATTTAGGCATGCACGATTTGGTCAGTGTACGGATCGGACATGGAACAAGTGAACCGATCAACCTGCGCGCGATCCTCCCAGTCCATTCGGGCTTAAAAGCAGGAAGTGCCGTGCAGTTAGCCTTTTCAGATGAAACCATTCATTGGTTTGATGTGGCAACGGGCGATCGCATAACAGATGCGCGATCGCATGTGATGGCATAGCTCTGTTGCAATCTGCAATTTACCCCTCAAATCTTCACTGCCTGAAGACTTGAGGGGTATAGGTTTATTTGATAATAGATTACAGCAATGCCTGTATAGCTCTCAGTGCTAACCTTATTTGGAAATCTCAGAATACTCAATCTTTTAACTAAGGTGCTGAATTAATGTTTTCTCCAGCGCAATTCAGTGCGGAAATTGATGATACAGGGGCGTGTTTCGCAATTAATTCAACCTGACCCGCCGCATTGCGTCGCCATTCGGTTGCCTCTACCATCATTTCATGCATTTCACTGCCCGAAGACACTGTTGAGCGAGATGCACGACCGTTTGACAATTTTAAATCAGCAAGATCTCGCAAATCAGACCAGACCGAATTGTGAGCCACAGCATGAGTCGGATCTTCTGGAATTCCACCTCGCCCTGTGACGACAAAACGGCTGCCTTCGAGCGCTGAACATCCTTTTGCAACTTGCTGTCCTGCGTCAAGGAACTCAACAGGTAATTGCAACAATCCTGCATTGATATCTACATCAGGACTCTTAATGGCAACACTGCCATTCACACCAAAATCCGAACTCGCAGTAATGTCATTTTCAGGGGTCTGCTGCGATCGAAACTTTAAGCCAAAAATGCCTTGAGTCGTAATTTGAATATTACCGCCATTGCCTCGCTCAGCCCTAGCAACAATATCACTGTTTTCTAACCCTAGTAGAATCGGCGCATTGACAGTAAGATTGCCTCCATTGCCTCCTCCCCTCGCCTCAGCCGTGATTCCACTTCCACGACGCATGATGATCGACTCTTGAACTTGAAGATTCATATTTCCACCATTGCCAACCGTCGTCGAAGCAGCAAGACTTCCTCTTTGATCTAGATAAATTGAATTTGCATTGACATTCAAGTTTCCAGCATTTCCAGAGCCAAGATTTCTCACTGTGACCAGTGCGCCATTTGCTACCTGTAAACGATCAGTATTGATCGTGACGCTGCCTGCATTCCCACTTGGCAAACGTGGAGTATTGTAGAGCAACCGTACGCTCTCTGGCAGAATATTGCCAGCAGAACTAATTTGGCTAGGAATTCTGGCAACAGGCGCAATTCCTTTCACAGTTACAGATTCACTTGCATTGACGGTAATATTTCCAGCATTACCAAAAGCAACCGTCGAAGCACCAAGCCGTCCCCCGTCCCGAATCAACAATCGCTTTGTATCAAGCGTGAGGTTGCCTGCATTTCCTGTTCCAAAAGAGACATCAAACAAAGTACTAAACTGCCGGAATTTCGGCTCTTCTCCTCCCAATTCTACAGACTCAGTTGCTTTAATATCTAGGTTTCCGGTTGAGCCAGCGCCCAAAGTCCCAAGCCCAATCGATCCTCCATTTACACTGCTCAACTCACGAGTTGAAATACTGATATTGCCTGTATTTCCTGCACCGCTGCTTCGACTATAAGTGTAGTTAGTAATCGAAGAGAAATTAGAAGAATCGATCGCTGAAAAATCCTGTACTCGGACTGCTTGATCAGCATAAATTCTGATATTTCCTGTATTAGCACTGCCAAAGGTTTTACTGCTAATTCCAGCCCCCGCTAGTACTTCAACCTGTGGCGCAACAATATTAATCTCATTTCCATTTCCCGTATTGACTTGTTGCATGTGCAGCCCAGTCTGAATCGTGCCATCTGGTGTCGTGCCGCTCAGATAAAGCTTTTCAGAAGCGCGAATTTGAATTTGACCAGAAGATACCGTTCCTTGATTCTGAATCAGCGCAACAGACCCTCCACTTAGCGAGATCTGAGCACCATCAAGCTGGATAGATCCATTTCCTAAACCACTCGCATCGAGTAGAGCCTTCTGAGATAGTTGAATGTTCTGCTTGCCCTGGACTTGTTCATAGCCTAGCTGCCAGCCCTGTGCATTGGGCAGAAGGCTTACATAACCTGAACTGACACTACCCAACGCCAAATGCCCCTCAGGTGCACTGAGAATTCCGCCATTAAGTGTTACGCCAGAGCCAATCAAAGCCAACGTCTTTCCAGACTTTACGCTCAATCCTGTTGTGCTCGTTCCTGCACCTACAAGAGGATTTCTCACATCTGGACGTGTTCTACCCGTTAATGGATGTCCAATACCTTGAACTTGGATTGCTCCAGCAGGTTGCCCAAACTGCACGCCAATCGGGGCACTGACGGTTAGTAAAGGACGCGCATTAAGATCTGTTGCTCTAAATTCTGCACCATCTGCGAACCGAATACTAGAAGCTGTTGTCCCAACAAAAGAGCCGCCAATATTCAACTGTGCATTCGCACCAAAGAGAATCCCCGCTGGATTGAGCAGAAACACATTAGCAGTGCCTTGCGCTTCAATCAAACCATTAATATTAGATACAGTGCCGCCTGTCACTCGACTGAAGATGTTCTGAATCTCTGAGGCATGATTGAATCTCGCCGATCCCGATGTCGGAATTGAGAACTCCCGGAAACTGTGGAATAGGTTATTACCCATACGATCGCCAAAATCGATCGTGAAGTTTAATCCATCTGGAGAGGTGACTTTTGTCGATAACGTACCATCTTCAACCACTCGAAGCTGAGCAGATGCTGGACGTGCAAAGCTTAATCCAAGCAGCGCAATACTAGTTAAACCAAGGGAACAAAGTAAAGGGCGCATAAGGAGAACAGAGCATAATTCAACTTTAATGTGCCCAAAAGATAATAGTTTGAGTCAACTTTTTTCGTAAAGATATAATTAATCCAATCTTCAGAAAATTGATAGCAGGATTCGCCATTTTTTCACTCTATTTTATTAAAAATTAACTTAGACAAAGCAACATATTTCACGAATTCTAAAGATTTTGCTCTGTTTAAAACAGCGGATTCGTATTGAGTTAAAGCTCAATTCTAAGCAAATCAATTAATATATAAAATCTTCATTGAATCTTGATGTATAAGAGCTTCACATTTATAAAAAGCCTAAATTCCAATTTTTTCAGGCTGAAAATTTAGTGTTAATACTGAATTAAATAGAAGAAATAAATTGATAGGCTAAAAGCTCAAGATGAAACCACAATTGACTTGAGTACTACCTTCTCGCTATTACTCAACCCAATTTCATCAAGGTGCAGAAACCATGACCTACTCGATTTTCAGTTAAATCATGCATGCTCTAGCGCTCTCTCGAATCTCATCCGATCATTCAGCAAAGCTCTTAACTGTCCCAGAATTTGAATCCGTCAATTTTGGTCAGGTGTCACTCAATCCAGAGCAAACTTCAATGCTCTCCTTCATGAATCGCCAAATGATTGAGCTATGTCGCGCCCTCCCAGAGCCATTGCGCGGATCTGCTCTTCTCACAATTCAAAGACACTACACAGGGTTTCAACTCTCAAACTTGGTGAACTTCTTTACGAAATTCTATACTCCAAGTTGGTCGATCATCTATTGGATGCAGCAAAATCAGCCTACTCTGCAACAAGATGAGCTAAAAGCTGCCTTGAGCGCACAGGCAATGGCATATTTCCTACATATGCTGGACGATCACATTTCAGATGGGCAGCTTGCACCAAGCCATCTCCTCCTGCAACTGAGAACACAGGCATGGATGAAGTTTAATCAAGAGACCTTATCTCTTGCTAAATGTTTACCTGAAGGCGAAACGATTGTTAACTCTCTGTTAGCTCGATACTTTAGTGGGGTACATTGCCCGACTCCAGTAGTTGGGTTGGATGCTTACTGCGAATTGTTCCGTAAGCAGTTGAGTACGACCTTAATTTCACCGATGTTGACTGCACATCGTACAGGAAGTGATGCGATCGCGGTTCAAACTGCTTACGAGGCATTTTGTATTGCATGGCGACTGTTAGATGATTTGCGCGACTGTAGCAGCGATGCCTTTGCAGGGGAACTCTCAGCTGTGTATCACCTACTGTCTCCAGAATACCAACTCGTCTGGTTGGGGTGCGGAGGGAAAAATCATCAGTCTCCTGAATGGAGAATTCTGCAACAGCATCTCGAAGAAACGAAATTGCTTTCTACTCTCGTTTCTTACATTCTTCTCTGGTTAAGGGAAGCCCAACAGGCAGCAGAATCAATTTCCCTCAAAACCTATGCTTCTGAGTTGCGGCAACTCGCTTGCCCCTTGGAAGAATTATCTACAATTTGACTTCAATAGGAAGTACTCTCATGAAAACTTACACCGATTTCATTTTAGATATCACAACTCAAACCGATTTGCTTCAAGAACTCAATCTTGTTCTACCTTTTCCCGAAGCTGAGCAGATGCAATCGTGGTTTGTCAGCAAAGGTTACCATCTGGAATCCTTTGATATTGAGATGCTTTATCAAAACCAGAATGCATTATTAGAGGCAAACGAACAGGTCAACTATTAATGCTGAAACAACTACAATCCGCTCCTACCGTCCAAACAATTTTTAACTTGAGAGGATGGAATCCGCGCCCTGTCTTTCGCGTTGAAGCAGGTTGGTTGCCTAAGATTTTCTGCCTTGCCATGCAACCTCACTGGCAACACATTCAATGTGGGGATGCCATTCAAGATCTCAAGGGGACAAGCTATTTGCTGTTTCCTGCACCTACCCCTGGTTGTTCTTACTCTGCTCATTTTGATGCAACGAGTCCTTATTTTCATGCCTTTTTTGGGGTCTATGTGATTCCATCTGTTGATGGGCAGAGACTACCGCCAGAGATTTTTGCTGAACTTGGCAATCGAGATAACTTAGGTTGGCTTCGCCGCATGGGAGATCCATCTCCTGTTTCAATTCCGACCCAAATTGAAGAACTAGAACAGATTGAAACAGATAGATGGTCATTTCAAGTCACTTACAAAATGCATAGTGGCTTGGGGGATAACATGCCTCAGTCGGGTATTCCAGAGTTATTCATTGCTCCGAGCGATGCTTGGGATTCGCATCTCGATAGTTATCAAGAACTTCATCTCACGTCTTATGGTTTTATTTGGTATGAAGGCAACTATCTTGTCATGAATTTCTTTAATGGCATTGAGTTTCAAGACAAGGCAGGGCGATTCGTGAATACAATGCAAGACTATCCAGAGTTGCGATCGCAGATGGAGCGCATGGCATCTGCAATCAAAATCATCAATGATGGCACTGACTTTTCATCGCCTCCAGTCGGGAACTTCGCTGGAATCTAAAAGAACCTTGGAGTAGGCGGGATGCTACAGCAGCAGTCGTTTGACTATGTCGTGATCGGTGCGGGTTCCGCTGGATGTGTAATTGCGAATCGTCTCAGTGCTGATTCTGACACTACTGTTTTAGTCTTAGAAGCAGGAGGTTCAGCAAAGCATTCTAATATTGATCAACCGTCGGAATTATTTAGTCTTTGGGGATCTCAACACGATTGGTCTTACTTCACTGAGGAACAGCCTGGACTCTGTAACCGCCGCATCTTCATGTCACGAGGCAAAGTTTTAGGGGGATGCAGTAGTATTAACGCGATGATCTACGTTCGAGGCAGCCGTCATGATTTTGATGGCTGGAAGAACTTAGGGAATGAGGGATGGAGCTACGATGAAGTACTTCCCATCTTCAAGAAGTCAGAGAATTATGCTGGAGATGTCTCTGATTTTCATGGAATTGGTGGGGAGATGAGTGTTCGGTACTGTCCTGAACCCACTGCCGTTTCAAGAGCTTTTGTGCAAGCAGGCAGAGAACTTGGCTATGGCGTAGATTGGGATTTTAATGGGGAGCAGCAAGAAAATGGAGCGGGCATTTATCAAGTGAATGTAACTCCAGATGGGCGAAGATGTAATGCCGCGATCGCATTTCTCAATCCGGTTCTCCACCGCTCGAATCTAACGATTCAGACACAAGTCCAAGTCACTCGTATTTTGCTAAAAGGCAATCGTGCCATTGGTGTGGAATATATTCAAGCAGGTGAAATTCAGCGAGTTTACTGCAATCAAGAAGTCATTCTTTGTGCAGGAGCGATCGACTCACCCAAACTTTTAATGCTTTCTGGGATTGGTTCTACCGCTCAGCTTAAAGCGCACGACATTTCAGTTCAAGTCAATTTGCCAGGAGTCGGACAGAACTTACACGATCATCTGATGATGGTTTTGATGTATCGAGCTAAACAAAATCTTGAGCTTCCTACTTTTCTAGGAGAAGCCGGATTATTCGTCAATACAGATGATCAGCATGAAGCACCAGATTTACAATTTCACTTCACAGGAAATATGCGTGGATTGATTCCTCAAGAATTGTCGATCGAAGATTCTGTGTTTTTTTGTGCGCCAACGTTAGCCAAACCTGAAAGTCGAGGTCAGATCAATTTGCGCTCTGCCAATCCGTTGGATTCAGCAAGGATTGATCCAAATTATTTGAGTTGCGATCGTGATTTGAAAGTATTACGACAAGGGATTCAGCTCGCTCGTGAACTGACTCATACTTCAAGCTTAATGGAGTTCAATGGCGGCGAATTTACAGCAGATGTCGATGACTTGAACAGTCTCATTCGCACTCAGGCAACGACGATTTGGCATCCTGTTGGAACCTGCAAAATGGGACAAGATGAAATGGCAGTAGTGGACTCAAAGCTCCGAGTCCATGGGGTTGAAGGACTGAGAGTTGCCGATGCCTCGATTATGCCTGTGATTGTGAGTGGGAATACTAACGCAAGCTGCATCATGATTGGTGAGAAAGCAGCTCAAATGATTCTGGATAAGTAATTATGTCTGACATTCTAGATTCACTTCGGCAAGGCATACAGGGCGAAGTTACAGATATTGTGCCTGCACAGTATCAAACTGATTTCGGAGGGTTGCGACGCAAGCAACCTGGCATTTTAGTAACAGCGCATCAGGAGAAAGATATTCTTCATGCGTTAGAAGTGGCTCAGACGACTGGAACTTCGCTAACAGTTCGAGGGGCTGGTCATTCATGTAATGGGCAGAGTCTCAATTCTGGAGGCATTCTTCTTGAAAACTTTAGTCGATCGGCTGAAGTTGAGTTCTTAGAAGATGGCTTGGTTGAAGTTTCGGGGCGAAGCTGTTGGCGTGCGGTTGAGGAATGTTTGAACCAGGCAGGCAGACAATCAGCCGTTCTGACTGATTATCTGGATTTGTCAGTGGGTGGAACGCTTTCAGTAGGTGGAATGGGGCTGAATTCGATCGCGCATGGTTTCCAAGTCGATCAAGTTCGTCGCCTGCGTTTGATTCAGCCGAATGGACAGGTTCTTTGGTGTTCTCCGCACGAGAATGAAACGCTGTTCCGCTTTGCTTTGGCAGGATTAGGACAAGTTGGCATTATTGACAAAGTCGTAATGCAGACTCAGCCCTTCTCAAAATTTACACATACTGTTAAGCGACAGCATGATAGCGTTTCTGAAATGCTGGAGTTTTTACCAGAGCTAGCTGCCCCGAACAGTGGAATTCAGCATTTCAATGGCTATATCTCTTTGAATGAGATTGCTTCTGAGTATGGTTATATGAGCCAGCAAGAGCAATTTAGTGACGCTTGTATTGCCCCTGCTTTGTATCAAGATTCAGATCAAGTCAAGACTGAGCAGGATTTTCCCTTTCAGCTACAAGCGCGCAGAGATGTCTGGCTTTCCGCATTCCCAGATCATTTTCAGATTTGGACAGATTATATCTTTGACTATGCTAACGTAGTTCGCTTCATGGAATTTCTGGAACCTTTGATGAGAGAACAGCCTCTATCTGAAGCACTCAAAGCAATTTACATTCTCATGATTCGTCGCCCAGTAGACCATACGAATTTTGCTTTTCTTCCAGCACCGAAAGGAACATTACTCTTTAGCGTGGGGCTTTACACAATGGTGAGCCGCTGGAACCCGATGCTGCTGACCAAGACGCTTCCAGTTTTACAAATGGCACTACAACAATGTTGTGCTCTAGGAGGTCGTCCTTATCTTTATGGCTGCAATGAGATGGACGAACGGCAAAAGCAAGCGTTTTATGGTGCAGACTATCTCACCTTGCATGAGTTACGTCGTCAACATGGGTTGTCGAATTTGAATCGAGAGAGTTTCTAACGAGATTGACGATCGCTCAAAGCTGAATTGACGAAAAAATTCCCGAAATCGCCTGGACAAATTTGTAATATATCTGTAGTATGTAAATAAATCATACTACAGATACTACATCGCAATGATTTACGGCTTTTCCCATTTATGTGACTGCACCTCTGCCCCAGTTCCGGGTGTAGAAAGTGCGTGCATGTCGGAAAACTGGCTGAAAAATCATGGTGCAAAAAGCGGGCGAAATCGGGAGATTCTATCTCCAGCGTAAGGGCATTTACTCACCACCCTTTCCCCGCTTCTGGCACATCAGGAGCGGGGTTCTTTTTTAGGAGTGAAACCGTCATGCAGGCAACTGAACCACATATATTACAAGCGTCGATCGTGGTTTTTTCTAAAAACTATTTACCGATCGCGCGCATCAACATCAAACGTGCAATTGTTCTGATTATTTCTGGACAAGCTGAAGCACTCGATTTTGAAGATGCTCAGCAATGGGAAGTTCGTTCTCCCAATGTTGTACTACATGTTTCTGAGCACATCCGTTTAACGGGATCGAATCCAGAACGGCATTGGAAAGTGCCAGCAGTCAGTCGCCGAGAAGTTCTCCGACGAGACAGTCATACTTGCCAATACTGCGGCAGCACCAAGCATCTGACGATCGACCATGTGATTCCCCGTTCCAGAGGTGGAAGCCATTCTTGGGATAACGTTGTGACTGCTTGTGCAGGTTGTAATTCTAAAAAAAGCGATCGCTTTTTGTCTGAACTCGGAATGAAGCTGAAAACCAAGCCAAAAGCCCCGATTCATCCCGCAATTGCCTTTGCTGAACAGTTCTGGAAGGCATCTGAAAAAAAGTTGTAGTACGCTCTTGACAACCCTGTAATACAGAATGTAGTATTAATGTAGTACGAAAGAAGACAAACCGGAGGCGACGAAATGATTCTGTTTCTAAGACATCCGCGATCGGACTCCTGGAACTTTAGCTGGGATCGACGCAGAGATCAATCAGCATCGGATCGGCGAAAACAAGCCGAAGCCGTTTCAAAAGTGCAAAGTGAAGGCTTTTTGCAACGGCGAACACTACTTTAGACTGCACTAACTTCTGAACCATGAAAACTGAATAGTTCACCCATATGATCCAGAGCAGGTAAGCCTAGCAATCTTACCTGCTTCTTGAGAGGATGTAGTTCAGCCGAGTCAAGCACTGAACTATCAAGCCAGAAATCGCAAGGTTCAAATCTTGTGCCAAATCTCGTTATCCTCGCCTGTCCGGGTAGCCAAGTGGGAAGGCGGCAAACTGCAAATCTGCTCAACAGGGGTTCGATTCCCCTCCCGGACTCCAAATTCTAAAGTTTTGCAGTGTCCTGACGGTCAGGATCTTGATTCATATCCAAGACATTCGGGGTTCAACTCCCCGCACTGCGACCAAACACGTTGGGATGGTGTAACGGTAACATTTCGGTCTCCAAAACCGACGATCTGAGTTCGAGTCTCAGTCCCTTCGCCAAATCAAATTTCATGGTGCTGTAGGCAAATTGGTAAAGCCACAACTCTTTCAAAGTTGCGTTTGCGGGTTCAACTCCCGTCAGCACTGCCAAATCTGGGTCGATATCCAAGTCTGATCAAGGAAGCCGTCTGTAAAACGGTTGCGCAAGCATCGTTGGTTCAAATCCAACTCGACCCACCAAATGGAGAGGTCGCCATTGGCAAGGCAAGTCGTTTGCTAAACGATCGAGGTTTAATCCCCTCTGTGGGTTCGACTCCCACTCTCTCCGCCAAACAAACTTTTCAGGGAATGTAGCTGAGTTGGTTTTAGCATCAGGTTGAAGCTCTGAGGACGCGGGTTCGATCCCTGCCATTCCCATCCTGAAATCTTCAGGAACATTGCCCCATAGCTCAACTGGCAGAGCATCCGACTGTTAATCGGAGGGATGTAGGTTCAAATCCTACTAGGGCAGCCAATCAATGCCGAGTGGACGACTTGGAAAGTTGCTATGACTCTGAATCATGGAGATGTTGGTTCAAATCCAACCTCGGCATCCAAACTATTCAAATCATTCAGATCATTCAAATCGATAGTGGGAAGTGCGCAAATTAGGTAAAGCGATCTGTCTTTGAAACAGATGGTTGAAGGTTCGATTCCTTCCTTCCCAGTCGGGAGGCATGAAATGCTTTTGGGTCAGCACTTCTATCCTCCTGTCTTTTGCTCCTGTAGCCCAACTGGTAGAGGCAACTATCTCAAAAATAGTTCATGTATGAGTTCAAATCTCATCAGGAGTACCAAACACGATCGGGGTATGGCGCAATTTGGTAGCGCGGCGACTTTGGGAGTCGAAGGTTGTAAGTTCAAATCTTACTATCCCGACCAATTCACCCTTGTAGCAGAACGGAATATGCACTGGTCTTAGAAACCAGGTTTTGTGGGTTCGACTCCCACCAGGGGTACTGTGCTCTCGTGGCGAAACGGTAAACGCCTCCGTTTGAGGGACGGAGTTTATGCAGGTTCAAGTCCTGTCGGGAGTACCAAATGCACCGAAGGCGGAAGTGGTCTACGCGCACGCCTGATGAGCGTGTTACTAGCAGGTTCGAGTCCTGCTCGGTGTACCAGGGCGTTTGGCAGAGCGGTGATGCATCTGGCTTTTAATCAGACTCAGACAGGTTCGATTCCTGTAGCGCCCACTAGACCATCTGCCCCTGTGATGCAATTGGGAAGACATCGCTTACTTAAAATAAGCGTCTTGCTGGTTCGAGTCCAGTCGGGGGTATAGCGGGGGTAGAGCAGGAGTGGCTCGGCAGTCTCATACGCTGCGATCACTGGGTGCAACTCCCAGCCCCGCGTCCAACTCTTTCAACAAGAGTAATCCATTATCTAGCTCCCAATGATGATTTGGACAAAGAGCAATCAAATTTGAAAAAGCATTAATTTCGGAGATAAGAGCATGATCTGAAAATTGACTAACAGGCTTTCTATGGCAGATTTCTATATGCAAGCTATACCCGCAAATAGCACATTGTTTTCGACCACCACTAGCAAGATAGATTCTTGAGGCATGATTTCTAATGCTAGTTCTAGCTGATTGCCAGTTCTTTCTTCTACTAAACAATTCTGCTTTTGTTAAAGATAGAACATTGATTCTCTTAGCCTGGTACTCTTTAGTATTCTTGGCAATAACTGTTGTGCCATGTTCGGATAGAGAACGTTTCAAACATGAATCGCAGTACTTTCTCTTGTAGTACCCACCTCTTGCTGCTCGCTTAAGCTGAATAGGTGCAGAACATCGTTGACAGGGAAGAATACCCCCTGTTGGTGAAATTGTAATTTTTCTGGGAAACATCCTACCGTTGTACGACGCAGAGCAAGAGCGATCGCAAAACTTCTTCTTTTTGAAGTCAGAAAGACGCTCATTTTCGCGCCTATGAAAGAGTTGCCCGCAGTGTAGGCATGTTTTTGGAGGAGGATTAATAGCCATGAAAATACTATAAGCGTTCTTAAATGCGTTAGAAAAACTGTCTAGAAAGTTTTACACAGTATTTCAAGTTCTTGCTGATGTAGCTCAATTTGGCAGAGCAGCTACCTTGTAAGTAGCTAGTTGCAGGTTCGATTCCTGTCATCAGCCCCATTTGTGGATATAGTGTAACGGTAGCATGAGAGTCTTCCAAACTCTGGGTGCGAGTTCGAGTCTCGCTGTCCATACCAATTTTTTACTATCTGAGAACTATCTGAGAGTGTCGTCTAATGGAAGGGCATCGGTCTTCTAAACCGATCTGTGTAGGTTCGAGTCCTACCACTCTCGCCAAAACATAGGAGTGTAGCTCAATTGGAAGAGTACCAGGTTTCGACCCTGGATGTTGTAGGTTCGAGTCCTATCACTCCTGCCTTGGGTTCGTAGCTCTAACTGGGAGAGCGATCGTCTTGCACACGATAGGTTGCGGGTTCAAATCCCGCCGAATCCACTGTGACTGAATCCGAAGTGATCGAGGAGCTAGTCTGTGAAACTAGTGTTAGCGAGTTTGAGTCTCGTCAGTCACCCCAAATGGAGAGTATCGCTAAATGGCAAAGCAACTCGTCTTGAAAACGAGGACTGGGTAAAACCTGGGGGTTCGATTCCTCTACTCTCCGTCTATTGTTGCTGAATCTATTGTCTCTGATACGCCAAGTAGACTGCTTCCAAAAACAAATCTGCTGTCATCTCAAATGGAAGCTCTTTCATCTCTAGTAAATCTCTGACCTGTCTTGCTAACTTCAGGCTGAGATCATTTTTAGCTCGATTGTCTAACATCGATCGACGTTGCAAATACTCCCGAATGACCGCAAAATCATCAGGTAACAACACGGCGACATTTTGAGTTGCGACTAGTTGATTTGCCAGCGAGTCTGCTTCTGGAGACAGCTTAAAATTCGCAGACGAGATCGAACGTTGTTCTTGAACAACCAAAGTTCCCGCAATCCAATCTCCCAAACGTTTTTCGCGTTTCGTCAGAATAATCAACAACATTCCGATAAAAGCAATATCATCGATCGGGCGAACCAATGCTCGTAAAATTGCCTGAGTCGCCCCCACTGGCTGTCCATCATCTCGAATGACTCGGATTTTGGTATAGCGTTTTCCTGGCGTTTGTCCCTGCCATAGGGTTTCAAACAGAACAAAATAGCCCGTGTAGATGGCAAACGAAAGCAGGATCGAAATGGCAGTCAACCACATCTCAATGTTTCTGGTATTTGGAAAATACTGCTGAATTTGGACAGACAGAATTAACCAAACCATTAATACACCGATCAGCAACGCACCCCAGATGAGGTAATCCACAATCAGCGCGATCGTACGATTGCCAATTCCTGCGAGCGTAAACTCTAATTCGACGCTCTCTGGAGTGCGGACTTTGATGTGGTTAAACAGACTCATGACCGTGATTCGATAAGGAGGACTATCTCAAGTCATTCCCACTTTAACCGCGATCGCGCAATTCCAAGCCAAAACCTTCTCGTCGCGCTCTCAAATCGTAGTACACCACCGCTTTAATGGTTTGCCACAGCGGAGTAATGAACGCACTGCCAATTAGGCTAATCGCAAAAAACAAGAGTGTGGCAGTCACAGCAATGGCAGGATCAGTATCTTCCCCTACAGGAAACGCTGCACCCACAAATTGAGAAGGAACGTTGACGATCAGCGTCAGGATGAATGTGACAAAGAAAATCCACTGAATCCGACCGACCGATCCTTTCGTCAGATTCCAACTGCGACCAATACAACTCGAAGCATCCAGATTATCCTCGATTGCTAACGCCGCATCATAAATAAAGACCCGAGACATAATCCGGATAAAAGTAAACAATCCAAATATGAATGCAACAACCATTAACAAGCCACCAACGATTCCTAACGGCGGATTCACCGCTGTTAATGCTGCTGTAATCACAATCAGGATGAAAAAGGCAATTAAAAAAGCCATGTATATCCCAATCACAATTAACCCCATCAGTAATCCCGCGCCTAGAAAATTCCAGACTTTTGGTTCAGTGTTTTGCTGAGCTTCAGTGAGAGTCTCTGGTTGATTAATTAATTCTTGATAAGCAAGGCGAGAGATGCGACCCGTAATTTCTGCACTTTTTGCCCATCCGTACACGGGAACAAAAATCCAAAGATAAGTCCGCAACACTAAAATCAAGTATCGTTTGAGATTGGAGCGGTACAGACGCACACCTGCACTGATCACATCTCCAACACTGAGGGGCTGAATGGGATTACTAGGGCTAAGATTAGACATAAATTTCGACGTGAATGAATCAAACCGTACGGTCTGAGGCTATCTTAGGCGAGGTTGTCCGAAACACCCGAAAATTTTACAAACTATGAATGTTAAGCGCTGGATTGCTCGACGTGAGCCGAATTGGAAACAATTAGACGAACTTCTCACCCGGATAGAAAAGCGAGGACTGCGATCGCTCTCGACACAAGAAATTAAAAGTCTTGCCAGTTTATATCGCTCGGTATCTGCCGATCTAGCCAGAGCACGCACCAATCAAGCCCAGGTTGGCAATACGCTCGTCCAGGATTTACAACGGCTCACCTCTCGTGGATATAGTCAGATTTATCAGGGATCGCGCAAGCAAGATTGGAAAACTGCGATCGACTTTTACAAATGGGGCTTGCCTGCGGTGGTGCAGGAGACGTTCGGCTATACTGCGATCGCAACCGGAATATTTTGCTTAGGTGGATTAATCGCTTGGTGGTTTTCCTGGCGCGATCCGCAGTTTCTCGAAATGATTGTTCCAGATCATCTGATTCGTACTGTAAGGGATGACGGGAGACTTTGGATGGGTTCGATTCTAGGGGTTGAGCCAGAAGCAGCAAGCCAGATTATGACGAACAATCTAGGGGTGACTTTTCGAGCCGTTGCAGGGGGGATGACACTCGGACTATTTACAATCTTCTTGCTATTTATGAATGGCTTGCTGATTGGGGGGGTAGGCACTTTAGTGGAACAGAACAATCTCGCTTTTCCATTTTGGGCGTTTGTGTTTCCACATGGTTCGTTGGAACTTCCTGCCATCTTCTTTTCTGGCGGAGCAGGATTGTTAATTGCAAGAGGCATTCTGTTTCCAGGACAGTATCGACGGATTGATGCGATTAAAGTCTACAGTTTGAAGGCAGCACAACTCATGTTTGGAGTTATTCCCATGTTGATTGTTGCAGGCGTGATTGAAGGCTTTTTCTCACCGAGTCCAATCGTGCCTGATCCCCTGAAATATTTTGCAGGCATTGGCTTATTCATTGCATTGATTCGCTATTGCAGTCGCCAGCGAGAGCATGTTTAGCGATCGCGAGAAACTTGCTAGATCTTCTCTTGGAAGCAGATCAATTTTTTAGCTCACCGTTGCAACGCCTATCTCTTCTGGAGCTAAGTACGGCGTGAGTACCTGTCCATCTTTGAACCAAATCACTCGCCGAGTACACCGAGCAACTTCCGGTTCGTGCGTTACCATCACAACTGTCATTCCACTCGCATTCAACTCGGTGAAAATATTCAGAATTTCCTGAGTCGTGGTCGAGTCTAATGCTCCCGTTGGTTCATCTGCTAGCAATAGCACCGGACGATTGACGATCGCTCTGGCAATGGCAACCCGTTGCTGCTGTCCCCCCGAAAGCTGAGTCGGCTTATTTTGCATGCGCTGCTCTAAGCCGACTTTGATCAAAGCTTCTGTTGCGCGATCGCGCCTCTCTTGAGCAGGTACATTCCCATAAACCATCGGCAACATCACATTCTCTAATGCAGTCAGTTGCGGCAGTAAATGAAACTGCTGAAACACAAAGCCCAACTTCTGATTACGAATATGAGCTAAAGCCCGATCGTCTAACTGAGCAACATCTTCTCCGTCGAGATAGTACCGTCCGGCAGTGGGTCGATCAAGACAGCCGATAATGTTCATCATCGTCGATTTACCCGACCCAGAAGCCCCCATAATCGCGCAGTACTCACCCTGTTCGACGATCAGATCGACTCCTGCTAAAGCATGAACAGTTGTATCTCCGATTCCATAGACCTTCGTAACTTCTTCTAAGCGAATAATAACTGAATTTGGCATGATTAAGCACTCCGGAGCGCAACGATGGGGTCGAGTTTGGCAGCTTGGCGAGCAGGAATCACACCAAATCCTAATCCGATCGAGCCTGAGACTCCAACGGCAAGAATAATAGCGGCAGGAGCAACGATCGCTTCAAGCGGCGTAAAGGCAGCTACCAGCACCACACCGCCCACACCAACGATCGTTCCAATTAATCCACCTGCTGCTGAAAGAATCACAGCTTCGATCATAAATTGCATCAGAATGTCATTCCCTGATGCTCCGATCGCTTTGCGTAAACCAATCTCTGAAGTTCTCTCCGTCACAGAAACCAGCATGATGTTCATAATGCCGATACCGCCAACCAGCAGAGAAACAGCCGCGATCGCCGCTAGCATTGCCGTCAATCCGCTCGTAATCGTACCAACGATTTGCAAAATATCTTTCTGAGTTTGCACTGTGAAATCATCATCTGTGACAATTTTGTGTCGTCGTCGGAGTAAGTTTGTAATCTGAAACTCAGCCGCCGGAATACTCGCTTCATCTTTCGCTGAAATCGAAATAAACGACAGATCTAATCCGTAGGGCGATCGACCCGTCAAAGTACTCGACATGGTCGTTAAAGGAATATAAGCCGCGTCGTCTTGGTTACTGCCAAGAAAAGAGCCTTTCGCTTGCAGAACACCGACAATCTTGAAACTGACGTTGCGAATTCGGATCTCTTCTCCGATCGGATTTTTATCTCCGAAAAACCGATTTGCCAAATCTGCGCCCAACGTGACGACTCGCTGATTTCGCTTCAAGTCAATCTCGGAAATAAATCGCCCTTTTTCAACATCAAAGCTCCGCACCGTCAAGAATTCAGGAGTCGCACCCACAATCAGCGACGTAGAATTTCGACTGCCATACACCACTGGAAACGAAGCATTTTTCTGGGCAGAAACGCCTGCTGCGCTCGGAACTTGTTCGGAGATCGCTTTTGCATCGTCCCAGACTAAGGTTCTCGGGATATTATTCGTCCGTTGCCGTGCCTGATTTCCGCCCGGTGACACAAACAATACATTCGGTCCCAACGATTCAAATTGATCAGAAGCAAGCCTTTGCGCGCCTTGTCCAATGCCAATCATGGCAATAACCGACGCATTGCCAATGATCATGCCCAACATTGTCAAACTACTGCGAAGCTTGTTGGCAGTCAGCGTCTTCGCTGCCATTTTTAAGCTCTCACCAAAATCCATTGCTCTACCCTACTGATTGGAATTCTCGATTTTCTGTCCTGCAGGTGGCTGTACGTAAATGCGATCGCCTGCCTTAATTCCCTCTAAAATTTGAGTCTCGTTATCAAAACTCAGTCCAGTCGTCACGGTTTGGAAACGCGGTTTATTGTTCTCACCTGGAACCCAAACGCCCGTTTTACCTTTCTGAGTTGAAAGCGCAGCCGTCGGAACAACCAGCGTTTCAGGAATCGAATCGCCTAAGAAACTGACATCGGTATTCATCTTCGATCGCAGTTTGTCGCGTCCTGTGAGAATATCAATCCGCACTGAGAAAGATGTCACATCCCGCTCTGTCACGGCTTCAGGAGCAATTAAGCGCACTCGACCTTTAAACGTTTCTTGCGGATAAGCATCGACTCGAATATCGACTTCTTGACCGCTTTTGATCTGAGCAATATCCACTTCTGGCACTTTCGCCCGCACTTCTAATCCACTGGCTAAGGCGAATATCGAAGTCGATGCCGAACCATCTGCTCCCGCACTTGCCTGAGTCGTCGGCGTGACAAACGCTCCAACGGTGGCATATCGCTGAGTAATGACTCCTGAAAAAGGAGCACGAATAAAAGTATCTTCAAGACGGTTTTGGACTTGCTGAAGCTGAGCGATCGCGGATGCTAACTGTGCCTCAGACTGCCGAATCTCCTCCGGTCGCGCCCCATTCTGGCGCTGTTCTAATTGTTGATTTGCTTGACTCAATTGAGCTTCCGCTTGGCTCAACTGCGCACGAGCTTGACTCAGCGTTTGACTCGCATTCTGTTCCCGTCGCACAAATTCATCCAGTGAATTCGCCGAAATTGCCCCCTGGCTTGCCAGATCTCGCTGTCGGCGCGTTTGAGTTCGAGCAAAATCTAGCGCAGAGTTCGCATCCGCAACTAATCCTCGCACTCGCTGCACTTCGCCTTCTGCTCTCGCAACTTCTGATTCTCCTTGGCGCAGTTCTTCAACCCGCGTTCCCGCTCTCAATTGATCTAACTTCGCCTCAGCCTCCGCAACTCGCGCTTGAGCCTGATTGCGTTCTGCTTCAATATCTTGGCTTTCCATTCGCGCCACAACCTGTCCTTGCGTCACCTGATCGCCTTGATCGACTAGCAACTGAACGATCTTCCCGGCAGTTTTCGGACTTAAATTAACCGTGCGAACTGGGATAATCTCGCCACTCGCTGAAATTCTCGCAGTCACGGTCTTCGATTCGACAGAAATTGTAGCGGTTTCCTGACGAGGGCTAGACTGCCGTGAAGCCAGAAATACACCACTTGGAATCGCGATCGCGCCTGCTGCAAGCAATGCCAATACCCAACGAGATGGCTGACTTTTGCCAACCTTGCCAAAAAACGGAACTTGCATGTTCAAACTCACCAAACTCGGTGAAACACTAAATACAAAGGAGCGCTAATCCACATCTGCTTCACAATGACTTCATTTCGCATCCGAAAGATTCCTGAGGCGACGGATGTGAAGCGATATGTATTACTCGTTTACAAATTTTAACGTAATTGTCAAGGTTTCGTGTAGCGCCATAAGTATTGATTCTAGGCTCTCTACTGCTGGGTAGATTTCTATATCGAAATTTCCGAACAGAGACACACAGGCAGAAATCTCTGTTGATCTCAATCAAATCACGGGAAATCTTAAGATTGTTGCCGTCCAAAGCGATTTGGACGGCATTAGAAATCAGTATCATAGGCATAGTATTCTTGCTGACACGATGCCGAAGATGCTAAGAAAGAGGTCTATGAAGTGCCGTATTTTCCAGTATGGCATTCTCGTAGTCACTCTGGAGAATCCGAAACAACCGCAAGTTTAGCCGATGAGAAATATTTTTTTTGTAAATCGGTCTAAAAGCGTTCGGATTCTTGAAAGCCAGCCTGCATTCAGTACAATAAGCGACTGATTGCTTTTTGCCCTCAGCCTGTGACGATGACAGCCTATGAGTCCCTTGCCCAACCGACCGCTCCAGCCTCCTAAATCCTATGCCGCCGAGACTGCGGCTGAAGGCTCTGACATGCCACAATCCCCAGATGCATCTGATCCAAAGCCGCCGACCGCCCAGCGCCCGCTGGTGCGACCTGTCGCGCGCCCTCAACCTGCTCCTGCGGCTCCGACCTCACCTCCGCCTGCTGTGGAGAAGCCTCCTGAGCCAGAGATCGAATTGTTTGATCCTGCAAGTTTGCGCCAGCAGCCGATTCCGGCTCCGAGCGAACCGATGCAGTATCGTGCGATCGGGCTTTTGAGAGGTCGCTATACTCCGTCTGAAGAACAGTTCACGCGGGGCGAGATGAAGACCGCAGATGGAACCACGATCGAAGCCGTGCTGCTCGGTCGGGTGATGAGTTTAGTGAAAAACCATTTAGACCTCGAACAAGAGCATCTCTGGGTCGTGTATCCGCGCACTCGTGAGAAGCACGAAGATCTGCATGTTCAGATCGTCGGAGTTTGGGAGCCTGAAAATCTCAGTAAGTCTGAAGAAGAGTCAGAAGCCGAGGAAACCCCGAATTATCTGCCTTCTTCTGAGGTAGAAGATAATTACTTTTCGATTCGAGGCGAAGTGATTTTTCACACGCCTGAAGAGAAGTCGATGGTGATTAAGATTCAGCAAGCTCCACGCAAGAAAGACGATCGTGCAAAAGCCTTCAAGCTGAAATTGCGCGGTGAGTTGACCGGAAAATCGGTTGGATATTTCTGGGAAATTAACGCGAAGCGCGAAGGTGCAGATCTGGTCGTCATGACTGCTAAGTCGATCGGCATGATTCCGCCTCGGAAGAAGTCGAAAGAGGAGATCGAACGCGGTCGCTTCTCTCGCCCAGGCGGGCGTTTTGGCGGCGGCGGTGGTGGCGGCAGAAGACCGTTCGGCGATCGTAGACCGAGTGGCGGCGATCGTAGACCGTCAGGAGCTGCGCCTCAACCACAGGCGGCTCCGCGTCGGACGGAACCTCTTCCCAAACCCGTGAAACGTCGAACCGACGAAGGCACGGACAACGTAACAAGCGAAGCATAGGCAAAACGGGGCGATTCTGAGGGATCGCCCCTATTTTTTAGCAATGAATTCTGAAACTGCACTCAGTAGGGCTTGTGGTTCATCTAAACGGATGAGATGTCCACTGTTCTCAAAAATTTTCAGCTCCGCGTTGGGAATCGCGTTGGCAATTTCTTCTGAGAATTCGGGTTGGCAGATCCAATCGTGCCGTCCGCCAATGACGAGCGTAGGAACAGTGATTTTGTGAAGCTGATCGAGAACGTTATACGATCGCAAAAATCCTCCAAACGCCATGTTAATTGCATCGATCGAGAGAATGGTACGCGATCGACTTTCTGCAACGGGACAATTCACAGAGTACATCGGCTGCATGATTCGGAAGTAGTCGGCAAGTTGCTCTTCGGTTTCAAAGTTGCCATTCCAGAGATATTGAGCGATCTCGATTTGTTCGGGGGTGCCTCGTTCGTTGAGAATTGCTTGAGCACGTTTGAGAAAGCGGAAATCGGGAACAGTGGCGATCGCGATCAGATGAGAGAGATTTTGGGGATAGCGAGTGGCATAGGTTAGAGCAACCATGCCCCCGTACGAACCGCCGATCGCAGCAATTTTCTCGAGTCCCAAATATTGTCGAAGTGCTTCCATATCTTCGACATTTTGATCGAGCGTGTAAGTTGATTTGTCGCCTCTTGCCGATCGTCCTTGTCCGCGATGATCAAAGTAGACGAGCTGCAATTGATCACTCAGGGCAGAGAACGTCGGCTTGTAAGAACTATGATCCGCACCAGGACCACCATGAATCAGGAAGGCGATCGGCTTTTCTCGCATACGATCGCCATCGGGAACGAGTCCTGCGCCTTCAATATCAAAGTAAATCTGTGTATCCCGAATCTTCGCAAACATAGAGCACTCCTGGTTGATTCATAAGGTCTTGCAAGTTGGGGGAACAGGGGAACGAGAAGCGATTTCCCTATTCCCCTATTTCACACCGATTTAAGACTGTTATGAACTCTACATCGGCTAGTAAGGTTTTTAGAAATTGGCTGGTGAGATGTGCAGCGATAGCATGACAGTCCAAACGATTTGAGCTTGTCGGAATTTGAGATTAAACCACTCTTCTAGGTTTACTGTTTGATAGGAATCCGGATCACAAACTGTGCGCCCTGATTAGGCTGTGAATAGCACTCTAGTTTGCCACCATGTTGTTCAACGATGATTTTATAGCTCAGGGATAATCCCATACCAGTTCCTTTCCCAACTGGTTTTGTGGTGAAGAATGGATCAAAAATCCGTTCTTTAACTTCTTCAGGAATTCCCGCACCATTATCGACCACTTCTATTTCGATCCATTGAGCGTTGATCGAGGATGTGCGAAGTGTGATCTGACTGGGATGATCTTTGATGTCTTGCAGGGTTCGTTTTTCGTTCTGGTCTTCCAAAGAATCGATCGCATTACTGAGCAGATTCATCAATACCTGGTTGAGTTGTCCAGGATAACATTCCACGATCGGCAAATTGTCATATTCCCGAATGACCCCGATCGCTGGACGGTTTTTACTTCCCTTTAACCGATGTTGCAAGATCATCAAGGTGCTTTCAATTCCCTCGTGAATATCGACGGCTTTAAATTCTGATTCATCCATGCGCGAGAAGTTACGCAACGACAGCACAATCTGACGAATACGATCAGTGCCAGTCTTCATTGAAGTCAGCAGTTTCATCAAATCTTCCTGCAAGAATTCGAGGTCGATTTCTTCAGCCTTCGCCTCAATCTCTGGCATCGCATCGGGGTAATACTTGCGGTAAAGCTGTACAAAATCTAATAAATCCCACGCATAGGTTTGTAAATGATTCAGATTAGCGTGGATAAAGTTGACTGGATTGTTGATTTCATGAGCGACGCCCGCGACCAGTTGACCTAAACCAGACATCTTTTCGCTCTGAACGAGTTGGAGTTGAACGCTTTGTAGCTCTTCCAGGGTTTTTTGGAGAGTTCGAGTTTGCTGCGTCAGTCGGACTTCAGATTCGAGCAATTGTTCAGCTTGAGCTTGAGCTTGCAGTGCAGTATTCTCCATCCGGGCATAGAGATCTCCTTGTTGAATCGCAATCCCTAGCTGACCCGCCAGGCGATACAGTAGATTGCCTTCTTCCTCCTTCCAAACCCTAGGGTGACTACATTGATGCACAATCAGCAAGCCCCAGAGTTGATCGCCCACCATGATCGGCACAATCAGATTAGCTTGCACCTGCAAGCGTTGCAAGAACTGAAGATGCGTTGGATCTAACCCCGCTTCAAGCACATTGTTAATGGCTCGAATTTGACCCTGGCGGTATTTTTCAAAACATTCACCGGGCGCACAATTATCTGCTGCCTCGCCTAGGGTAGGAGACCAAGGTTCTGCCACATCTTCAAGTGAAACCTGTCCCCGCCAATCCGCATTAAATTGGTAAATTAAAGCGCGATCGACAGCAAATAGTTTCCGCACTTCGGAGACTGCCGTTTGCAAAATCGTCGGAAGATCCAGAGATTCTCGAATCTGAGATGAAAGCTGGTTGAGCAGTTCTTCCTGAGTTGCTAAGTCTCTGAATTTTGCTTCGGATTCCTTGAGACGATTTTCAGTCCGCTTTAACTCAGTGATCTCATTAAACGTACAAACCATCTGAGTGACCGCAGCATTCGATAATTTCAAAGGAACAGCATTAACTAGAAGCGCCGTTGGTTCTTGCTCCTCAGCTTCAACATAAATCACAGCATTCTGTACTGGCTGTTTAGCAAGGATGTTTTGCAATACAGGTTGCATTGAATGAAGCAGCGGATTCTCTGAATCCTCAAGCAAAGTTGAATCCAGGCAGCTTGTAATACCTTGATTCCACAGCTTTTGTAGGTCTGCTTCACTGGAGAAATGTAATAGATCGAGCACTGCGCGATTGGATAACTGAATTTGAGCATCTTCTTCAACCACCAACACACCAACTTGAATGCCTTGAAGAATCGTTTTGAGATATTGTTGGCTCTCCTGAATCGCCTGGGCATAGATGATTTGAGCAGATAACCGCCGATCGAAAAACGCGGCTAGTAATGCGAGTCCTAAAATAATTAGCGTGCCAACAATCACAGCAGCAGCTAAAGGGACTACGTTTTTGGGGGGTTGTAAGCTTGACTCCGCGAGCATATTAGACATCGGCATGAAACAGGCGGCAGCCATGCCAGTGTAGTGCATCGTCGGAATTGCTATCCCCATAATTAAGGAAGCTAAGAGTTTTTTCCAGAGTTGGCGCGATGTGGTTTCTTCTCGCAACTGGAAGACCAAAAACAGTCCTGCAAACGAGACGGCGATCGCAATCAGAACCGAGAGCGCAACCACGCGAACGTCATAGTGGATGACTGCCGAGGCATGCATTGCAAGCATACCGATATAGTGCATAGAGGCAATCCCCAAGCCCATGCAGATACTGCCACCTAGAAGTTGAGACCAGCCCAATGTTGGACGACTAACCAGAAATAGCGCCAATCCTGAAGCAATCATGGCTGGCACAATCGAAACAAGAACGGTGAGAAAGTCGTAATTTACCAGAACAGGCAATCGGAATGCCAACATACCAATAAAGTGCATTGACCAGATGCCGATGCCCATCGAAGCAGCACCACTGAACAACCAAATCTTTTGAACTCGGCTTTGGGTTGCAGTCACTCTTCCAGCCAGATCTATAGCAGAGTAGGAGGCTAAAACAGCGATGAGCACTGAAACAAGAACAAGTTGAAGATTATAACCAGTGGTTAAAGAAGCCATAGACCTAAGGAATGTGAGAAGGCAGGGGAAATGAATAATAGAGATGCTTCGATCGCACTGCTTCCTAAGTCATCTCTCTAAGCTAAAAAAGAACAACTTTGTCAATTCGTTTTGTGACAATCAATTGGAGCAGAATTCTAAATTTTGTCTGAGAAAAGCATTTTCTAGAGACTATATGTCTAGTAATTCCCAATCAATGCAAATCATGGTCTATGCCTGAAGATAGAAATCGATCATTCTGTCTCACATTTAAGAAAAGTGTGATCGCTAATCTCAATCAAATCAAATCATCCATAAGGCAACAATCGAGTGCCGGAAAGCCAGTTATTCAGGGCTTTCCTAGAGACTAAAGTGGATGAATGGATGGAAAAAAGACTAAATCAATCTGAGATCCAAGGAGTTGGATAGATTTAAGTTTTCTTTTAGAATTGCGAGTTTCAGATATTTATAGACTGGGAAATAAACTTAAGAGATTTAGACAACCAGATAACGGTAAAAAAACACAAGAAGAATTAGCTAAAAATTGCTCAGAAAGTTAAGAAAAAATGAACCAATAAGATCGGCTAGGAAGTTATAAGGGATGAGGAGAGCTATAAAGATCATGACACAGCGGCAGTTCACAGAACAGTAGATTCGCGTATTAATCTCGGAGGGATACAGTAGGGGGATTGAAGCGCACGCGATCGAACTTTTTTAACCACGATGATTCATCGCTGACCCTACCTCAAGAAGTTCCGCAAAGCTATCGAGCGACGCTACAGCAGGATGAGGACGTGAGCGATTAGACAAGTTTGAGACTGATCGAGAAGCATTGCGAACTGGGGGTTAATCAATCTCTAAACCTTTTGGCTCTAATCTTGAAAAAGCACTCTTAATCCTTCAGACAGGGTGAGATCGTTGCCACCACCGATCGCGCTAGCGCATCATAGTCATATCCGCCTTCTAACCCAAACACAATCTTGCGAGTCAGCCCCAAACAGTATTCTGTAAACACACGATAATCATCGGGCTGGAGTGAAACGCCTGCTAAAGGATCGGCAGCATTCGCATCATATCCAGCACTAACGATCAGCAGATCCGGCTCAAATTCACTTAGAAATGGAATCACTTTCTGCTGAAAGAGCGGTTCATAGTCTGCGATCGTACTTCCCGCCGACACAGGCAAATTCAAAACATTCTGATAAAACCCTTTTTCAGAAGCATCTCCTGTTCTCGGATATTGAGGCGATTCGTGCAGCGAACAGAAGCGAATGTTCGGATTCTTTTCGACGATCGCTTGTGTGCCATTCCCGTGATGTACATCCCAATCGAGAATCGCAACGCGATCGCACTTTTGCAGCGCGTAATGAGCCGCGATCGCAGCATTACTCAGTAAGCAAAATCCCATACCCAAATCTGCGATCGCATGATGTCCAGGCGGGCGTGCCATCACAAAACAAGGCTGACCCGAAAGCGCCATCTCAACCCCATCAATCCAAGCATTGACCGCAAGCAGTGCAACTTCATAGCTGCGTGGAGAAATCACAGTTTCACCATCGACAAACCCACCCCCGCGATTTGCAGTCAACCGAACTTGATCTAGATAATGCTGAGTGTGAACCGCTTGAACCGATGAAAGGGGAGATCGAGTTTCGACCGGAGTCGGAAGTTGCCAGTGAATCTGACTGGGGAATGTTGCTTTTAATGCAGCTTGAATTGCAGTCAGTCGCCCAGAGTTTTCGGGGTGAAAATGCCCCGTATCGTGCAGCAGAAACTCATCGGAATAGATCACCGGAAACATAAGCGGATATCTGCAATAGATTCAGTTTTTCACTATAGCAACTTATTCTCGCTTTCTCGGTCGTCCCAAGGCTGTGATGTACAAGACCGCTTCATCTTCGGGAATCCCTAAGACCTCATTGACTTGATCATCAAAGAATCCACCAATGCCACTTGCGCCTAAACCGAGGTGAATGGCAGCCAGATTCATTCGTTGTCCAAGATGTCCGGCATCCATATGCAGATAGCGATAAACTCGATCGCCATATTGCTCGATCGCCGTGCGTAAATCAGCCGTGTGAAACACAATCGCACTCGCATCTCGCCCTAAATCTTGTCCTAAGCAAAGAAAATGCAGTTCTCGGCGAAAGTTTTTAAACCGAATCTGCCGAAGTTCTTGAGTCGCAGGCGCATAGTAATAACACCCATCCTCCAGGTCTTGAATCCCAGATACCGCAATGAATGTCTCCACCAAGCTTAAATCAAAATAATCAGGAGATCGATCGAAGTTTTGCTCAATGTAATGCTGAGGTTGATAAGTAAAATCGAGGACAGCGCGAAGTTCATCCAGCGATAGCTTCTCTCCACTAAACGCACGAGTGGAGCGACGGTGAATGATCGTTTGTTCAAGTCCAGATAAATTCGGACTCCAATCGATCGGTGGACAAGTCATGGAAACCTTTAAGCAGAAAGGAAAATTGTACTTATCCTGCTGCGCTTTCGGTTCAGGAACTTGCCAATTTACTTTTGCATTCGGATTGTCGGGAATTTGGGTAGCTTGATGAAAATAGCTCAATAAACTGCCGTCTGGAATACGAGGATACTCTAGCTGAGGAGTCGTGGGTAGCGCAGTGCGAGCTAGGGGCAAATTTTCGCGCAGTTCTCGTAAATCTGCGATCGGTAATACTGCGATCGCACCTTCTTGATTCACGTCAAAATACAGCAATTGATTGATCGCTTCGTCGGCAAATCCCCCAATCAAATGGGGACGAAAATCAGTCATCGCACAGGCAAGTTCAATGTTGCCCAGTAAGTGCCCACTGTCGAGAAAAATCCGTCGATACGCTCGATCTTGATACCGCCATACCGAGCGGAAAAACACAGCAGAAACCACGATCGCAAGCTGTGTATCTTCGAGCACTGGATTCCAAAAACACGCCGATTGTAAAGCTGTCCAGACATCACTCTGCCAAAAATGAACCAGCGTATGCGTTTTCGATTGATAGTTGTAGAGTCCGGCAGGAAGATAGGGAGTGCCGCGTGAGATCAAATATATCTCCGCCGGATAAAGACCGCCTGCCGATGGGGACGATCGCAGATAATGCGGTTCGCCATTGGTGGGGATTGCTCCGGTCAAACCGTAACTACAAACTAAAAGCTTAGAGAGCCTTTGCCACCAAATCGTCTCATCGCCTTGGTTGGTCTCTTCGCTCAGATAGGGCTTCAAATCGAACGATGTGCCAAATCGGTATGCTTTGAACGGAATGGGTTGTTCTTCCCAATTTAGGGCTTGGCTTTTGGCATGAATCGTTTGGGGGTCGTATTTGGTACGTTCGTGATAGTGTTGAGCGATCGACACTTGCAAGTCCGGCATAGTCCTGGTTCGGCAGCGTACTGTTTCTGATATTGACACGAGATGGGGTTGAGAGCTAGTCGTTCGCAGAACAACTTGATTCCAAGATAGAGACTTTTCAATTTCTTGGATTGCCGTTCCCCATATTTTCAAGATCTTTTTTGGATGATCCCTAAAGAAAATGTTAAGTATCCTTAACCTATTACAATTCTTTTTTACATTTTTGTAATGAGCGTTGATTGGTGGACTTTAGAACGGTAATGGATACGATCGCAGCAGAAGAGCTAATTTCAAGGTACAACCAGGGAGAACGGAATTTTGAACGGTGTAACTTAGAACAAGCAAACTTTTTTGAGGCGATGTTAGTCGATATCAATTTGGCTGAATGTCGCTTGAATCGAGCCTATTTACCGTATGCGAATTTGCGACAGGCGAATTTGACATCGACTCAGTTACAGTTCGCAGAGTTGAGTGATACCCAACTGCATCAGGCGAATTTATCAAATTCAGATTTACAGCAGGCGAAAATTTCGCGATCGGATTTGAGTTTTGCAAATCTAAGCGGAGCAAATTTGACGGGAGCCGATTTAGCGGGAGCGGATTTGAGAAACGCCGATCTCAGCGATGCAGATTTAAGCAATACGGATCTGCGTCGCGTGAATTTCCGCGATGCAAATTTGAGTGGCGCGAATTTGAGCCGAGCCAATTTGGATCGAGCCATTGATCTCGACTTAACAGGTGCGATCGTTGATGCCTTTACGATTTACCCGGACGGACATCGCCATGCGGACTAATCTCCGCTCACACTAATCTCCGCTCACAAAGGCTTGCATTTTCCATTCCCCTTGTTCTTTGCCAAAGAAAACTCGATAACCGACTGGACTGTAAGCATATCGACTCGAAACATATCCGCGTTTATCATTGGGCAGTACGATCGGAGTCCAACCATTTGGATCATCCAGTCTTAGCGCCTCTTTTGCAGCGGCATTCTGAAAGGTTTCCATGTCATACTTGACAATTTCGTTGGTCAGGGTGGCGATGACAGCAGCATTTTCCTGGGGTTGCGATCGCACATTCACATTTTGTCCGACTACGACAATGGCAGAAAAAGCATCAATGTCCGCATTCCTTTTCTTGATAGCTTCGTCGAATTGATGAAATACAGTTGGGCAAGAATAGGCTTGAGCCTCCTGCGAACAACCAAGCGATAAGGCTTTTTCCAGGGATGTCCAGAAAGGAGATTTGGGATTGTCGGGATTGAGATAGTTAATCGATCGATGTTCGCCAAAACTGAAGCGAGTTGCTGGGGTGACAATACTGCGAATATATTTTGCATCGCGATCGCGGACAGCTTGTTTTGTGCGATCGAGAAATTTCGCAAATTCTGGCGATTGCACAGACTCATCGACTAGAGTAATCGGCTGACGAGAAGATGCAGATGCAGGTGTGGGAGAAGTTGCAACCGGGGGATTGAATTTCTCTGTTGAGGGGGTAGATGTGGGAGCAGGTTGAGGTTGTTCAACTGGCGGTTGCTCAACTTTTTCTGCTGTCGGACGTTGATAGGTGACGGTCGCGATCGTTGATGCGATGGCGGCAGTTAGCACCACGGCTCCAGTCAAAAGTGCAGTTTTGTTCATATGCGTCAGTACCTGAACTGAGACGATTTAGGCACTGTCCTCTTGTCTATAGATTCACGGGCAATGAAACGGGTTCCGGATGGGAGGAATTGTACATTGCGCTTCGTCAGGGTTGCTTGTCCAGTAGATTCGATGCAAATGTGTCAATCGAGCGAGTATAACGAAACACACAGCAATCGTCGCACAGGTAGTAAAGCAGCGAGTTGGACTTCCTGCATAAATGCTGGTGTTAAAAGTAAACGTGACTGGCTTAGCTTACAGCGATCGCCTAAAACCCTGCAACTGGCTGAATCCGGGCTTTATTCGTTTCAATAGACTGGGTTACAGCCGCTTGATACGTGACAATCATGTGATTGCGAGTAATATCTCCCGTATTTGCCAGAAATGACCACATCTGACCCACATGAGAATAGCGATTGCCATACACCTCAAAGGGCGGAGTGAGCGGAATCGTATCTCCCAGATTCACCACCCTGTAGCTGTTGGGTAACAGTTGACTGTGCTGGGTAGCAAATTCAGGAGTACCCACCCGTGGGGAAGCGTAGGTATAAAGCTGAATACGAGTTTTGAGATTTGGAAATTTTAACGCTAAATCGAGTGCTGCTAAAGTTGCGAGTGCACCTCCTAAACTATGTCCGGTAATATAGCAGGGAAGGTTAGGATTGAACGTTTTTGCCGCTGCCTGCACCTGATCCAACAGAGATTGATAAAGATCTAAAAAACCCCCATGAACTTTGCCATAGCCAGAAATTGGGTAGTCATTTTGAAAAACGATCGCATCCGTAATGGCTTCGATTTCCCGATTCGTGCCGCGAAATGCAATGATGTTGTGTTTGGGAGAAGTCAGCACATACCCAAAGTAGACAGGAATTTTACGGGATACTTTAACGACTTCCTTGAGACGCTGGTGTAAATTAAACCCGGCATCCTGTAACAGTTGTTGCGTTGAACCTTCGACATGGGGTGCGCTCTCTAACGGCAGATCAACTTCAACATCATCGCTCACCGTATCATCTTCAGTTCCGCGTAGGATAGCAATCTGAGTGTATCCAGTAAGACGTTTGGGAAAGGTTGGCAGAGTTTTGATGTCCCCGTTATACGTCTCATCGAGCTTGCCCAAAACGTATTGATGGGTCGTAAGGGCACAACATTCGATTAATAATTGGGAAATTTCACGCCGATAGGGTCGTGTTGGAGATGTCAGTTTAGCGGGTTCAGCGTGAATTTCAATATGACCTTTTGCTCGTTGGGCATCGCCTCCAAACCATTCTTTCAATTGCTCCCGTGGGTCGCGCTTAGACAGTTCTGCTTTTGCCAAGGTTTCCAGAGCGAGTTGGCGTTTACGAGCCTGTTCCAGTTGATAGTTTTTGTAAAATCCAGTGGAGATCGCTCCTACACCTAATCCACCTAGCAGCAATTGTCGTCGTGTGAGTTTGCGATGATCAAATAAAGTCATTTTCTAATCTCTATCCTGCGTTGATGGCAATTCTTGGGTCGTGCGATGGTGAGTCCGTTTGGGAAAGCCATTGGCAAAAAAGTGATGAATAGTTTGTCCCCAAGCCCAAGTCAACGTAAACAGGACAACTGAAATCGTAAAAGCAGACAACAAGGGAAACAAATGCCCCATCAATAACATCACCAGAAAAACCATCACGCTTAGGACAAAAGCTCCAACCACCCCAAGCATCACCCCTAAAAACGCGAGGGGATCATAAACGGCGGGGAACCCCCATTTTTTGCCCACATCGCGGCTCATTTTCACTAACAACACGACTGCAATCAGAAGCGTCAGCCAGAGAGTGTTAGGAATTGGATTCAACCCAACGATCGCCATGCCCAAGGCATAGTCCAAAATTAACCCCCGAATTGCCCGATGACGGCGCACAAACGCCGCATGATGAGCAAAATCAAATGAGTCGTGGGAGTGAGCTTTCGGTTTGGACATCGAATCAATACTCCAAGTCCATAACTATTTGGCAGCAACAGGTTTAGGAACGATCGGCGTGGGTGGAGTGCTGCCGTAGGCTTGTTCTAGTTGGGTGGCAGTCAGCGATCGCGTCAGGTAGATTTGCAAATTAGCTTGACGAATGGATGCAGCGTAGGCAGCCGTGAGCAGAGGTTGATAATCCGGTGCATTGGTAAGATGCCGCTTGAAAAATGCCGTACTCATGGTTTGCAGATAAGATCGTCCCGTTGATAGTCCGGGACCAACAAGCGCTGTTGGGAACGATCGCACATGGGCATCTTCACTGGTCGAGAAGTGAGTACCCGGCACGATGAGCGCCAGATACTTTTCGGGCGTTTTTAGCCAGAGAAAGGGATGAATTTGATCTTGTACTACCGGAGCGACAATGTCATTGCTGCCACCCATGATGAAGGTTGGAACCGTAATCTGGCTTAGGCTTTCGGGACCAAAGATGTGGCTAGTCAACGGATAGGCAGCGAATACCGCTTTAATACGGCGATCGCCTAGGTTCACAAAAGCTTGGGTTGAGGCAGTTTTGGTAACACACTGCACCAGAAACGACATACTCAATGTGATGCGATCATCATTGCAATCCGCCCGTAATCGTTGCAAATTTAGAGGCGCGCCCGCCACCGATAATGCAGTAGTTGCGCCTAAAGAGTTACCCAAGACTCCAACGCGAGTCACCTCGATCGCCCCTGCCAAGGTTCCTCCCAGAGCAACCTGTTTTTCCAATTCATCCAGCAGGTAGGTAATATCCCTCGATCGATTGATCATCTCCTGAGGCAAGATCAAATCGCTCAACTTGCCAGCTAGAAACACCTGACGATAATCCAGGTCGCTGCCCAAATGTTCCACTGCTGCTACGGCAAATCCGTGAGACGCAAGATGCTTAGCGAGATAGGCGTAGGCATCACTGCGGGCACCAAACCCATGCGAGAAGACGATTAGCGGGGCAGGTTGCGGGGCATTCTTGGGTAGATAGAGATCCACGGGAAGCAGGTAGGAACTGCCTGCTCCAGTTTGGGGCAACCGAGGTTTGACAATCTTGAACTTGAGCGATCGCTCTTGTACCGCATAGGATCCCGCATTTTGCACTCTAGGCAACCGGGCAACCGGGGGCAGCGTCATTGCCGCTGGTTCCGTCTGATCCGCTTGTTCAACGGCTTTCACTGCTGCATCTCGATATTGACTGAGAACGGAGAGTTGAGTCATGAGTTGCAACAGGTAGATCAGATTCACCTGCACTGTTTGTTCCGGATAACCCCGCAGAATGCCTAACAACGATAGTCCATAAGATGAAGCGGCAGCCCGTTTAAGAGCCGTTCGCATTGGGAGATTACCAGGATTACTAGATGTAGATTGGAGGGCTTTGCCCAGGGTCTTCATCAAAGGTTCAAACAGGGTAGTGCCAGTCAGCCGATCTACATCAGCAGCTTTCAATGGCAGAATCGGAGTGATTAATGCCTGACGCAGTTGTTGGCGAGAAGAATTGTCCAATGTTTGGGTGATCAGAGCCAAAGCGGGATTCACCTGTCCTGTTTTAGCAAAGCGCTCGACTTCGCTGAGAGGAACCATCACTGGGCGATCGCCAACACGAACCGTCATTTGCTCAGCGCTAAACCCTGGTCGGATCGCAACACTCCATGCCCCTCCTAAACTCAGACAGCCACTTAGAACCAATCGGAACAGGGTTCGAGTTGGGAAACCTGAAACCTTCTTGGGGCGGAGCGGCATCGCTTGAACTAGGGAAACGACGGCATGTGGCATGATTCAGGTCGTCAGAAAATAGATAGCAATAGCATAAGACATCTAACTCTCTGGAGGAAGACATTATCAGTAATGTTTTAGAAATGTAGATAGACCGTCCACTTGTCCAAATTCATGACGATCGCTGATTGGTTGCTTGACTTCCTTCAGTCATTCCCGATCTCTGAAGGCTCAGATAAAAAGCTCCTAAATGTTCTCATGTCTCAACTGCAAAACTTCTATCTCCCAATTAAATAACACCTAGACAGGCATCGGGTATTTGACCTTCAAGGCATTGCAGGTAAAGTAATCATCTAATCTAAACCAACACCGCACCAAACTTAACCAAAAGGAGTCCATCTTGGAGACTAATACATGGGAGCGATTCTCGGCTGCAAGTCAGCTTCTTCATTATCCTTACCCGACGATGAGACAGGTTGTGATGGGAACGCGAGGAGCCGTTGCAACTAGCCAGCCTTTAGCAACGTTTGCAGGCATCCAAATGCTACTGGCAGGTGGCAACGCGATCGATGCTGCCATTGCAACCGCGATCGCACTAACAGTTGTCGAGCCTACATCGAACGGAATTGGCTCTGATGCTTTCGCACTGGTCTGGGATGGCAAACTGCATGGACTCAATGCTTCTGGCAGAAGCCCGCGCCATATTCCAGTCGAAACGCTGCTCAATGCTCCGAGAATGCCTGATTTAGGCTGGAACACGGTGACAGTTCCGGGTGCGGTTTCTGCTTGGCGATCGCTCTCAGAACGTTGGGGAAATCTGCCGTTTGAAAAGCTGTTTGAACCTGCCATTGCATATGCAGAAGCAGGCTTTCCGGTTTCTCCTGAAACGGCTCGGGCTTGGCAACGAGCCGAGCAAATTTTTACTCCACTTTCAGGCGCGGAATATCAGCCCTTTCAAGCGGTCTTTTTTCCGAATGGACGTGCTCCCCGTGCAGGCGAAATTTGGAGCAGCCCGAATCATGCAAAAACGCTCAGATCGATCGCTCAAAGCCAAGGAGAGTCTTTTTATCGAGGTGAACTCGCAGACGCGATCGCCCAATTTGCAGAACAGACGGGAGGATGGATTGATCGCACAGATCTAGCAACTCATCAAGCAGATTGGGTAACTCCGATTTCAACGAATTATCGAGGCGTGGATGTTTGGGAAATTCCACCGAATACCCACGGAATCGCAACATTAATGGCTCTGAACATTTTAGAGGGATTCGACTTGACTCAATTTCCACGCGATTCGGTCGAGAGCTTCCATTTGCAGATTGAAGCCATGAAACTTGCATTTGCAGATGTCGATCGTCATGTGAGCGATCCTGCATCAATGATCGTCTCCGCTGTGGATCTCTTAGATAAAACCTATGCCGCTCAAAGGCGACAACTCATCTGTGACACCGCTTTACCTGAAACGAGTTCAGGACTACCCAAAGGTGGAACCGTCTATCTAGCAGCCGCAGATCAGGACTTTATGGTGTCTTTTATCCAATCGAACTATGCAGGATTTGGCAGTGGCATTTTAATTCCTGGTACTGGAATTGCACTTCAGAACCGAGCTTCAGGCTTTTCAACTCAAGCTGGACACCCCAATCAAGTTGCACCTAGTAAACGTGCCTATCACACGATCATTCCTGGCTTTTTGAGTGTCAATGATCAACCGATTGGAGCTTTGGGTGTGATGGGTGGCTTCATGCAACCTCAAGGTCACTTACAGATGGTTGTCAACCTCATCGACTATGGCATGAATCCGCAAACGGCTTTGAATGCTCCACGCTGGCGATGGTTCGCAAAAAACCAAGTTTTACTAGAGCAGACTGTGCGATCTGATATTGCGATCGCACTGACCGACAGAAATCACCAAATTCAACTCACCGCCGAACCGAGTGCATTCGGACGCGGACAGATGATTCTCAAGTCTGGCAAGGTTTTGATTGCAGGTTCAGAACCGAGAGCAGACGGATGTGCGATCGCATTCTAAACCTCAGCATTGCGAAACCCAATTTTGAGACCACATCAGCCCAGTGAATTCCATGCACCAGGCTCGATATGGTTTGAATCTGCACACCTAAGCAACATTTGACCAACGACTGTACGCATCGGCAAGCTTTTCATCGTAGCGATTCACACGATAGCTCTCGCCATTGTAGCGAAGCGCAAATCCTGCCCAATCGCGGTTAATCAAAAAGCGATCGAGACGATTGCTCTTGATGAAATTGAACATTGCTGCAAGCTGTTTTCCTTCACTCTCATGCATATCTCGCACAAACGATTCAGCATCCCGATAGCCCGCTGCACTATGATTGAATCCCATGATTTGCCCCAGTCCCCAAGAAGCAGACATCAAAGCCGCATTCCGATTCAAATTCACTGCTTTATACAATCGATCCCATTCACCTGCACCCCCAATATAGAGACTACGGTTCCAAACTGGGCTAGAAATATCACCATTGCTATTATCAAAGCGCCCATTGGTAAATTCTGAGAACCAATGCGCCTCAAATAGAATCTTCGGTCTACCATCCCGCAAGAATCCAGATCCTGCTGCTTCAACTTCGACAACCGCTCTCACGGCTGCAACCTCACAGCCAATCGATCTGGCAACATCTTGAAAATCTTTCGATTGTAGCGATCGCACTGGACGGACAACCTCAATCTGAGGAATCGCAGGCTCCAACAACATCAAAGCTGCTTGCGGTGAAAGCTCATCGGCTTGAAAGCCATAAACTCTAGTAAACCCGGCATAAGCCGTTTGCGTTCTGCCTCCCCAGAGTCCATCGATCGATCCAGGCTGGTGCCCCATTGCATCTAATCCTTGTTGCATCTGACGAACCAAGCGAGCATCTGTGCTGATTCGATTCAATTGCCAAATCCAAACATCATTAGCAATGGGACGTAGTCCAGTCGGTAAAGCTTGAGTTGCTGGAGCAAAGCGAGGAGACGAACTAGGAGTTGGAGTTGGGGTCGGGGTCGGAGCAGGGGTTGGGGTCGGAGTCGGGGTTGGGGTCGGTTGTTGAACTGAGGTCGGAGTCGGAGTTGGGGTCGGAGCAGGCGTGGGGGTCGGAGCAGGCGTGGGGGTCGGAGTTGGAAGAGATTGACGTCCTAGTAGCAACTGGGCAGCACGAGGAGTCACTTCGGTCGCTCTAAGCTGAGCACGGGTTGCAAAAGCAGCATAAGCTGCTTGAGTACGACTGCCCCAGATTCCATCAATGGGTCCAGGTTGAAAGCCTAAATTTGTCAAGCGCTGTTGAAGCTCTCTGACGATTGTTTGTACATTTTGAATCGTCGATAGTGCGATCGTCACTGTCCCTGATGCAATGTTATTTAGGGTATTGATGCCGAGTAAGACTTGAGCCGCACGCGGGCTGATTGCAGTGGTTGTGAACTGGTTGCGAGTCGCGAAAGCAGCATAAGCCGCCTGCGTACGACTGCCCCAAATTCCATCGACAGGACCCGGTTGAAAACCTAATGCAATCAGGCGTTGCTGAAGTTCTCGTGTCAAAGTCTGATTGGTCTGAACAGTCGTCAAATTAATAGTTGCGGTTCCTGATGCAATGCTGTTAAGGTTCATATCTCTCACCCACGCACGTTTGGCAGTCTAAATTGTAGGCATGTTTGCCCTTTATTCTTTAGAAGATCCTACGTATTTTCCAGAATTGTGAAATATTTTGTCACATCTTAATCGGTGAAACCGTTTGATAGGATATTTGAGCGGTTTTAGGTCTTTCGCGCTCATGTCTCAAACGATCGTGGTGAAAATTGGAACGTCGAGTCTAACCACTCCGGATTCGGGGATGTTAGCACTATCTACGATCGCGTCTTTGGTCGAAGTGCTCAGCCAACTCCGCGCTCAAGGAAATCAAGTGGTTTTAGTCTCATCTGGTGCAGTAGGCGTAGGCTGTGCGCGGTTAGGGTTGATTGAACGTCCGAAATCGATGGCAAAAAAGCAAGCCGTTGCAGCAGTTGGGCAAGGGCGATTGATGCGAATTTATGATGATTTTTTCACTGCATTACAGCAGCCGATCGCCCAAGTGTTGTTGACTCGCGGCGATTTGATTCAACGCAATCGCTATATCAATGTCTTGCATACTTTCCAAGAACTGCTAAAGCTGGATGTCATTCCGATCGTCAATGAAAACGATACTGTGTCCGTCGATGAGTTGAAGTTTGGGGATAACGATACGTTGTCGGCTCTCGTTGCCAGTGTAGTCGATGCGGATTGGTTGTTTTTGTTAACCGATGTCGATCGCTTGTATTCTGCTGATCCGCGTAGTAACCCCAATGCTCAACCGATTACGATTGTCAAAAATCTCGATGAACTCGCAGAAGTCCAAACTGGAAGCTCTGGAACGCAATGGGGCACAGGGGGCATGGTGACGAAGATCCAAGCGGCTCGAATTGCAACTGGGGCAGGCGTGAGAACGGTAATTACTCAAGGTCGCACACCTCAGAATTTGAGCAAGATTCTAGCAGGTGAGTTCATTGGAACGCAGTTTGAACCTCAGCCTCGCCCGTTTAATGCGCGTCAGCGTTGGATTGCTCATGGATTGGTGCCGACGGGGCAAATTTACTTAGATGAGGGTGCTGTTAGAGCGATTCGTAGCAGTGGTCGATCGCTATTAGCTGCCGGAATTGTGCAGATTGAAGGAGCATTTGAAAGTCAGGAGGCAGTGAAATTGTGCGATCGATCTGGGCAAGAAATTGCGAGAGGGATTGTCAATTACAGTCATGACGAACTCGAAAAAATTCGCGGACGTCAATCCGATGAAATTCCTGAAATTCTAGGCTATGCCGGGGAAGAAACCGTTGTACATCGCGATAATTTAGTCCTGTCGTAAGGCACAATTCCTGGTACAATTTTGTCCCTGAACACCTATGTGTGAGGATCGCGTGTCGAACATTCCCTATTCATCGGATATCTTGCAGTCTGTCTCGGTTTTAGGCTTACCGATGCACCTTGTTCAGGATTATCCACGCTGGATTATGCATCGTTTGGAACAGGGTTTGGGATGCCATGTGATCACACTGAATGCAGAAATGACAATGCAAGCAGAGGAGACTCCAGTACTTGCACATATTATTCATCAAGCAGAATTAGTCATTCCAGATGGTTCGGGGATTGTCTTCTACATGCGAATTCATGGCAAGCGGGTGCAGCGAATGCCAGGGATTGAACTTGCGCAGACGTTGCTAGAACGATCGACGCAATTTGGCGAACCCTGGTCAATTTTCTTTTTCGGGGGTGCACCAGGAGTAGCCGATACCGCAGCAGAACATTGGCAAAAAAAAGTACCCGAAATCTCGATCGTGGGAACGCAAAATGGCTATTTACAGCCAGAAAATGAGCGGGAATTTCTCGATCGATTGAAAACTCTACAGCCGCGCTTAATCTATGTCGGTTTAGGCGTTCCGCGTCAGGAGCTATGGATTTCGCAACATCGCCACATTTGTCCGAATTCGGTCTGGATTGGTGTAGGAGGGAGTTTTGACGTATGGGCAGGAACGAAAGAGCGTGCGCCCCAATGGTTCTGCGATAACCATTTGGAATGGTTGTATCGGCTGTATCAAGAACCTTGGCGATGGAAGCGGATGATGGCTTTACCAAAGTTTGCAGCAAGAGCGATCGTCTATCGGTTGACGAAGCTAAATCCGGTGAGTGAGCTTTAAGATCGTGAAATTCATCTAATGAGAAGTAACCTTAAATCATGAAGTTTTGGGAAATGGCATAATGAAATTCAGCGAGTTATTCTTTCTGGAATGAAACTTTTCACTATCGGGCATTCAAATCACAGTTTGCAAACATTCATCAACTTGCTATACCTTCATCAAGTTGATGCAATTGCCGATGTGCGCTCTCATCCCTACAGTCGCTATCTTCCCCACTTCAATCAATCCAGTCTCAAAACGGCTTTACCCCCATCTGGAATTCAGTATGTTTTTCTGGGTCAGCAACTCGGAGCTAGAGCGAGTGATCCGAATTGCTATACAGCGGGCAAAGCCGTTTATGAAAAGATTGCTGCAACAACGGAATTTTCACAAGGCATCCAGCGTGTGGTGCAGGGATCACATCGATATACGATCGCACTCATGTGTGCTGAAAAAGATCCGCTCACTTGTCATCGAGCCATTTTAGTCTGCCAGCATCTTCGCCAATTCGACCTCGATATTGCTCACATCCATAAAGATGGTGAATTAGAAACCCACACTCAATTAGAGGAAAGATTACTGGCGCGTCATGGCTTTGCCACCAGTCCATCTCAACAACTTTCGCTCTTTGCCGACGCATCACTTACATCTTCAGTTTCCAGGGAAGAATCACTGATAGAGGCATACCGTAGACAAGGCGATGAAATTGCCTACGTTGAGAAGTTCCAAGAGAATCATGAGCAAGTCAGTTAATTTATTTACGATCGGGTTCACTCAGAAAACAGCACAGCAATTTTTTGAAACTCTCACCAAAGCTGGAGTCAAACTGATTATTGATACAAGGCTCAACAATGTTTCTCAACTTGCAGGCTTTGCAAAACGTACCGATTTAGAATACTTTCTCAAACAAATTGGAGAAATTGAATATTTGCATCGGCTAGATCTCGCTCCAACTCAGGAAATGTTAGATGAATACAAAAAGCAGAAAGGCGAATGGAGTATTTACGAACAGAAATTTCTGCAATTAATGTGCGATCGAGAAATTGAAAAATCAGTTTCACCAGAACTCCTTGAAAACTGTTGTTTACTCTGTAGCGAAGCCAAACCACATCACTGTCATCGTCGGTTAATTGCTGAGTACCTGAATCAACATTGGGGAAATTTAAACATACATCACCTTTAGTTTTTGTATGCCCCAAATCATTTGTCTCGCAAACTCTTGGAAGTTTGAGGAACGCTGTATTGCAGGAATTGATCGCACAACAGGTGCATGGATTCGACCAATTTCAGATTTATACCCAGAAGATGGTAGAGTTCCTCCAAATGTTCGATTGATTGAAAATCAAGAACCTGCTCTGCTTGATATTCTTGAAATTCCTCTAGCAAGTGACGGCAATGATTTCGGCTTTGAAAGCGAGAATCGCACCATTATCGCTGGAACATGGCGACGGGTTGGACAGGTTAAGGCAGAAGATTTACTAGCTTATTGCGATAATTCTACGGATATTTTACATACTTCTGAGAAGTACGTTAGTGTTTCATACTTACAATCGCTACCTTTTGCTGAGCGCCGCACATTACAACTTATCTACGTTCCGCAATTGGCTGTTCGAGAAGTCCCGCGAGACAAAGGCGGAAGAAAATGGTTGGGAACAATCGTTACAAAAGCGGGACAGCAACTTTCTAATTTAAGTATTACTGATCCAGCCTTTGTGGCTCGTCTGGAGTATGGATATGTTCTGCGTAATCCCTGTCTCGTTACTGTAAGTTTGAGTATGCCTTATCAACCTTCTGGAGAGTGGACGGATGCTGTATGTTGGAAGCTGATTGCCGGAGTGATTGAGCTAACAGAATCAGATCAGATCATGGTAGAAATACGCCGTTTGGGGTGGAGCCTGGAACAAGGGCGAAGCGTTTTACAAGAAAGATTTGGTCGGCGATCGCGAACCCAACTTAATCAACAAGAACTGATAGCATTTCTCACATATCTCAAATCTCTCTAACCAATCTCAAATGCAAAACCTCGCAGCAGTTCTTCTCAGAAAAAAGCTACTGCGAGGCCGAATTGTTGAGATCCAAATCCTATTTTTTCGGGAAAGTTGGCAGTTCAACTGCTGCTAAAGAGTCGAGTTTCTTTTGCGATCGCTGAGGATATACAACAGGTGAAGGACTTTCTCCCACAGGTGGCAGATCCTCATCCGGTTCATCCCGTCGAATTCGATCATTCACACCTAATGTGATAAACGGAGAAGCAGCCGGAACAGTTGGCTCAATTGTAGGTGGCAAAGCGAGAGTCGGACTTGCTGCTACTTCCTCGACTGGTTCAATGGCAGGCATCGAATCAATGTCGATCGCAGGTTCACTGACTACAAAATTCTCAGGTTCTGTTTGCACCGCAGTCGGCTCAAACAGGTGAATATCGTGATGGACTGACGGGGATTCTTCCGTCGATCGCTTAATCGTATAGCTCAGCGGTGGGCTAATCACAATCGGTTCAGGAAGCTCAACCTCAGTGTCATCTACATCTACATCAAGAGACGCTGGCTCAACTTCTGGTGCGATCTCATCTGAAATTTCTGGCTCAAACAAAATGTCATCATCTGGTGCAGTCGCCCAAGCGGCTGGAGTCAGTTCAGGTTCGTTCCAGCTTGTCGTACTATCGAGCGTCGTAGACCAAGGTTGAACTGGCTGCGCTTTGACAAAACCAACTGGCTCAGCATGACATTCACTCTGTGAAATCGCTTGATCCACAGACTCTTCAATCTTCTGAGTTGCGGACACATCCAAGCATTTTTCTAAAGCAGCCTTGAATTGCAGCGTGTATTGCTGCTGGCGATGCAAGCGCGATCGCAAATCCCGACACGCTGCCTCAGATTGGCGCAATTGCTGGATTTGCTCATCATATTGCTGCTTGGTTAACGCACAATCTCGCTCTAACTGGGCAACTTGAGCCTGACTCGCTTCAAGCTGAGCGGTCAAAGTCTCGATTAAAATCTGCTGTTTTTGATGCACTTGATGCGCTTGATCCAAATTCTGAGCCAGCTGCTTCACTTCCAGTTGAACTGCATTGATCGCCTCAACTTGTTCCGAAAGCTGTGCTTCTTGATCTTGCAATCTTTGGCGCGACGCATCTAGCGCTTGACGCTGTTTGGCAATCATCACCGTTTGCTGCTGAGAAAGCTGAGCTTCTTTGAGCGCTCGCTGTTCTGCCTCTGCTTGCTGGGTACTCAACTGAGTTTCTAAGCGCTTCGTCTCAGAGCGCAAGGTGGCATGAGCTTCACCCAACGCAAACTCCAACTCCGCAGCCCGCGATCGCAGACGTTGATTTTGCTGCTCTAAATCCTTGACCCGAATGCCAATTTGAGTCGGTTCAGGCGTTGGTTCAGGCGCAGCTTCTGGAATGCTATCGAGGTCGATCGCATTCGGAAAGTTAACAGTTGTCCAACCCGACTCCTGAGTTGAAGGAGCTTCGATCGAATCAGCGGAAGAATTGGGAATTTCAGATTCACTCATGGGATAACCTGCAGGACGTAATCAGCTCAGCTCAGCAGAGGAGTTTAACGTTCAAGGACGTTTAATGATACTTAGTTATAGCGACAGTTCATCAGAATTGAACGTTTTCTTCTAAATTTCTGTCACACCCTCACATCACAGCTTAATTTATCAACCTTTAGAGAAAAGAATCAATGTCTTGAGGCATTGTAATTGCTGATTTTTCGTCATGTAAACTATGGCTATCCCTTTTGACGATCGCTCATGCCTCTAGAACAGATTGAAATTTTATCGACTGAAGAAGTGCGCCGAACCGTGAATCGCCTTGCCTCAGAGATTGTAGAGCGATCGGGTGATTTGTCCAAGTTAGTCTTACTGGGAATCTATACGCGCGGTGTTCCCTTGGCAAAAACGCTGTGCGAACAAATTCAAATCTTAGAGAAAATTGAGGTTCCCTTAGGCGCGATCGACATTACATTCTATCGAGACGACCTGGATACCATCGGCGTTCGCACCCCTGCAAAAACGGACATTCCTTTCGATCTCACGGGGAAAACGGTTGTTTTAATCGACGATGTGATTTACAAAGGACGCACGATTCGCGCGGCATTAGATGCAGTCAATGACTACGGACGACCCGAAGTGATTCGATTAGCCGTATTAATCGATCGCGGACATCGAGAAGTCCCCATTCACCCAGATTACATTGGAAAACAGCTACCCACGGCGAAAGAAGAAAAAGTCAAAGTCTATCTGCAAGAAATCGATGGACGAGACGGTGTTGAACTTATCAAAGGATAAAAATGGACGGAGCGATCGAAACCCAAAACCGCAAAGCAGACCATCTCAAAGTTTGCTTAGAAGATGATGTGCAATGTCGTGAAGCAACCACGGGATTGGAAAATTATCACTTTACACACTGCTGTTTGCCCGAACTCGATCGCGCTGAAATTGATATCAGCACTCGGTTCTTCAATAAATGCCTGAGTGCGCCGATTCTGATTTCCTCAATGACCGGGGGCACAGATTTAGCGAAGACTATTAATTACCGACTTGCTGCGATCGCACAAGAATATCGGCTGGCAATGGGAGTCGGTTCGCAGCGAGTCGCAATCGAAAATCCAGCCGTTGCAGATTCGTTTAAAATTCGCTCGATCGCTCCAGATGCCTTGCTGTTTGCGAATCTTGGTGCAGTGCAGTTGAACTATACCTATGGAATCGAGCAGTGTTTACGCGCGATCGATCTTCTAGAAGCCGATGCATTGATTTTGCATTTAAATCCTTTGCAAGAAGCGGTGCAAACCCGTGGGGATCAGAATTTTCGCGGCTTGCTCGACAAAATTGCTCAACTTTGTGAAGCGCTGCCTGTGCCTGTCATTGCCAAAGAAGTCGGCAATGGGATTTCTCAAAAAATGGCAGAAAAACTGATTCAAATCGGGGTCAGTGCGATCGATGTCGCGGGAGCCGGAGGAACCTCTTGGGCAAAAGTCGAAAGCGGTCGCGCTCAAGATCCAATCCAACGACGATTAGGCTTAACCTTTGCCGATTGGGGTATTCCGACAGCCGACTGCATTACACAAATTCGGCAAGTCGCACCCACGATTCCCTTAATCGCCTCTGGCGGATTGCGAAATGGTTTAGATGTCGCAAAAACGATCGCACTCGGCGCAGATCTCGGCGGCTTAGCCCTACCATTTTTACAAGCAGCGAATGATTCAGAAGCAGCGCTGCATCTGCTCGTCGAAATCCTTGAAGCAGAAATTACAACGGTACTCTTTTGTACCGGAACGCGCGATTTGAACGAATTAAAGCGATCGGGCGTATTGGAGAAGCGCTGAGAAACTGAGTCGTTACTGCATTTACTTTGCAAAACGGGAGAATATGGAGAACCCACACCCAGACTGCTCCCCCACTCCCCACTCCCCACTTCTTATTCAGTTGCCTACTAACCAAGGAAAAAATTGCGCCGAACTGAGAAATCTTAGCTATCTTTCTAGGGGCACTTGTAATGTGCGATTTATTACCCAGCCTCTACCCATGAGCTTACTCAACCTCGTCTCTTTTCTTGGTATTTTCGGCTTATGCATCATTGCGTGGCTCTTCTCGGAAAATCGCAGTCTTAAAGTGTTTCCCTGGAGAGTCGTTGCGACTGGAATCTTACTGCAATTGGTTTTGGGTGCATTCGTCTTCATCGTGCCAGGAACCCGTGATGCGCTTCAGATTTTCAGCAATTTGCTCGATAGCGTCTTTACTGCGGCAGACACGGGGGCGCGTTTTGTCTTTGGGCGCAACATCGTTCCTGCTCCTGGATCTCCACCCGACGTAAATTTGGGATATATTTTTGCCTTTCGGGCTTTGCCGACTGTGATCTTTTTCTCAGGCTTAATGGCACTCCTGCAAAATCTAGGTGTCATTCAAATCGTCACCAACGCATTCGCGAAAGTGTTCTATCTCACCATGCGGTTGAGTGGAGCAGAATCACTCAGTGGAGCAGCCAACATTTTTGTTGGAATTGAAGCCGCGATCGTCGTTAAGCCTTACTTACCCAAAATGACCCGCAGTGAACTCTGTGCAATTTTGGCGTGCTGTTTTGGGACGGCTGCTTCCTCGACCTTAGCCATCTATGTCAGTTTCTTACGTCCTGTGTTTCCCAATATTTTGGGGCACTTGGTTTCTGCCTCGATTATTGCGATTCCAGCTTGCTTTGTACTGTCAAAGATTCTGGTGCCAGAAACTGAAAAGCCTTTGACGATGGGTGGAATTCCCAAAGAAGAGAAGAAATGGTTGGCAGAAGACGGAGAAATGCTCGAAGAGGTCGCTCTAGCTGAACCGATCGAGAAAGCTAGCCCTTTAGATGCAGCGATCATCGGCTCATTGGATGGGGTAAAAATGGCGGTGTCGATCGCGGCTGTGTTGATCTTGATTCTGGGTTTAGTCTCATTGATCAATCAAATCTTTGCTGGATTAGCCACGATACCGGGTCCAATTGGCAGTACTTTCCAAGTCGTGACACTGGCAAATATTGCAGGGGTGATCTTCTTGCCGTTTACGCTCCTGACTGGGGTTTCATTAGAGTGGAATGAGCTTTGGGAATCTTCGGTGATTATTGGTCGGCGTTTACTCGAAACCGCAATTCCGCCTTATCAAGCATTAGCAGCAGCAGCAGCAAGACCCGAAAATCCGATCAGCGATCGAGCTGTTCTAATTGTCAGCTATGCGCTCTCAGGATTTGCTCACTTAGCATCCGTGGGAATTTTTGTGGGTGGAACAATCGCTCTCATTCCTTCTCGCCGCAAAGACATTTCTGAATTGGGCTGGAAGGCACTATTTGTCGGCACATTAGCCACAATGATGATTGCCTGTGTCGCAGGTGTATTTGACACGGGAGGCGCAGGCATTCTGGGCGAGAAGGCTCCGATTGTCGCCCCTAGTCCACAGCCGAGCGTTTTGCCAGTTCCGGCAACTCCACAGTCGGTGAAAGTTTCTCCGAAACCTACAAAATCGCCACAACCGAGTTCTACTCCTCGCTAAAAACTTGAGCAGCAGTAAAGTCGAGACTGGGAAAAGTGGGAGAGACAATGAGTTCATGATTTGCAAAAACGCCGAACGTAACGTAGTCGCGATCGCGCAATTCTAGAACCGTAATCGAACGAGTTTGAGGATCAAGAATCCAATATTCAGGAATTCCGCGCTCAGCATACTGGGCGCGTTTTCTGTTGAAATCTCGATCGCGGTTTTGACTTCCCGGACTGATCACTTCTGCGACTAACTGTGGAGGTGGCATATCTGCTTTTATCGTTAACCGAGTTTTCGTAAGCGCGATATGTTCTGGGCGCAAAATGACAACATCCGGATACCGATTTGCAGCATCCTTTTTTTCTAAAACAGGGACTTGAATCTCACACTGATGAATGCGAACCCATCGACGAGGGAGGAGCGCAGCGAATAAATCTCGCAAATTCAAAGCGAAGAAGTTATTCTCTTCTGATTCGGGTGGCACTTGGACGAGTTCTCCATCGATCAATTCGTAGCGTCCTTCGAGTTCGAGATCATCGCCCGCTGCAAAATATTCCTCAAAGCTAGAGAATCGCAGTTTCGCCTGAGTCATGTTCCGCTGCCTCTTATCAGACCGTGCGTTGATTATATCAAAAGGTGTTTGAGACTTCGGAATGCTATAGTTTTTCCTGATCTCAAGTGTGTTTGAACGTGATGAACTTCTCTACAGCATTAAAAGCGATCGTGCCCAGTCAAGATCAAGTTGGCTTGCGTCGCGCCTGGTATTGCGCGATCGTCTTTTTTACCATCACATTGATCATCTCAATCAATCGCTATTTCACGTTCTATACCTCTTACGACCAGGGACTTTTCAACCAAGTCTTCTGGAATAACCTGCACGGGCGTTGGTTTGAGAGTTCACTCACCTCTGGAAATTCCGTTGCTACGATTCAAGATGGCGTTACTCCAACCGTATCTTTTGTCCATTTAGGACAGCATCTTGTTTTAGATTTTCTATTCTGGTTGCCCTTATATGCGCTCTTTCCTCACCCTCTGACCTTGAGCTTTTTGCAAGTTGCTTTAATGACTGTGGGTGGCTTAATGCTTTATGCGCTGGCACGACATTACCTTGCGCCGCAGCTATCTGTTTGGATTACTGCAAGTTACTACAGCGCGATCGCAGTTGCAGGTTCTACGATCGCAAACTTCTACGAACACTGTCAAATTCCACTGTTTGCCTTTGGGACATTACTCGCATTAGAAAAAAAGCAATGGGTCTGGTTCTGGATCTGTGTTGTTCTAGTCTTAGGCGTTCGCGAAGAAGCAGGCATTATTCTCTTCGGGATTGGGGTGTATCTCCTGCTGAGCCGTCGGCATCCCTGGATTGGTTTAGCACTCTGCATCCTCAGTTTTAGCTATGTTGCTTTTGTCACAAATGTTGTACAGCCGAGATTTTCCACTGATGTCTCTCGACTCTATTTAGCCGCTCGCTTCAGGCAGTTTGTAAATAGCGACAATCCAACGACATTACAAGTTTTATGGGGAATGATCACCCATCCCGCTGAACTTGCAGAAAGTTTATTCACCCCGGTCGATCGCCGAATTAACTATCTGGCAAGTCAATGGCTCTCATTAGCATTTGTTCCTGCTGTCTCAGGAGCCGCTTGGACAGTCTCAGGCTTTCCTTTGATCTCACTGTTTGCACAATCTGGGGTGACTGCTTTAGCGGTCAACATTCGCTACGCAGTTGCAGTCGTTCCAGGTGTGTTTTACGGTGCAATTCTCTGGTGGTCACGCAATCCTCAGAAATTCACACCCAAGTTTCGCCGCTGGTGGAAAGTTGCCATGATTCTGTCTGTGCTGTTCATGCTGAGCGGCAATCCCCATCGAACTTTTTCGTTCATGATTCCCGATTCGTTTCGTCCTTGGGTGTTTGTTCCTCTAACCCGCCAATGGGAACATGCAGGTCATATTTACAACGTGATTCGCAATGTTCCAAAAGATGTCAGCGTGACGACGACAACGCACTTAATTCCGCAGCTTTCGACTCGACGCGCGATCGTGCGATTACCCCTGATCGAAATTTATGACGATCGCAATCAGAAAGTTCAACTCGAATACGCGATCGCGGATTTGTGGCAGCTCAAAGAATACAGCAAAGCCTTCAAAGACAGCCAGTTCTACCTCACGAAAACGCTGCCGCTGCTTGAAAAACTCGTGAATGAAAAACAATATGGCGTATTGCAAGTCGAAGACGGCGTTGTGATGATTGCAAAGGGTCAACCTTCTAATCCAGCCATGCTCGCAGAGTGGCAGAAACTTGCCGCCAGTCTGAAATAAGTTGATTGCTTCGGTGAGCGGGAATTCTAAAAGGATTCACCTCGACATCATTTTGCCCGCCCGGATTCATCCCAAACTGAGGTGAAGTTCACCGTAGCGATAACAATTTTGAGGAACGCTCATGGCTTTAAAAAAGCTCATTCTACCTGGTCTGGCTGTAGTCGCTCTCGTGGGGGGTGCTGCAGGCTTCTTTTTTCTCAATCGCACATCTTCTGATAAAACCACACCTTTAGCGATCGCCAAAGTGCTTCCCGATGAAGCGTATATGGCGACCTTCGTTTCAACCGATGAGAAGACTTGGGAAAAGCTGAAAAAGTTCGGTACGCCCGCCGCTCAAAAAGCGATCGAACAAAACCTGCAAAAAATGCAGCAAGACATGATGAGCGATGCCAAGCTTGATTTCGACAAGGATATCAAACCTTGGATGGGCAACATGATGATTGCCGTCATGCCCAGCAGCAAGCAAGAAGACGCCGAAGTCGTTGCCGCGATCGGCATCAAAGACAAAATGAGTGCCTTGAGTTTCGCCAACAAAGTGAAGAGCGACTCCAAAGCCAAAACCACCGAAACCGAATATCAAGGAGTCAAAATCTTTGAAACCTTGCCGGAAAAGAGTAAAACACCTTACTACACCGCTGTTCTCAACGACGCTTACCTTGTCATCGCAAGCAATCGCGCTGGCATTGAGCAATCAATCGAGGCAACCAAAGGCAACCCCTCTTTCGCAACCAATCCCGAAACGGCAACGCAACTCGCTCAACCAGACGCTGGAGAAGCAGTGATTGCTCGCGTTTATATGCCTATTCCTGCGATCGCGAAAGCAATGAGCGCTGATCCCAAAATGGATGCGACAGCGATCGAATCTCTAAAAAGTCTGCAATCGGTAACAGGCACACTCAGCATCGCCGATGTCGGATTGCGCTTCAAAGGAGAAGTCAAAGTTGATCCCAAAATCGCGATCGACTTCAAACCTTCGGCAGGAAAAGCCGCGGCTCTTTTCCCCGCTGACACGTTTGCTTTAATCTCTGGCTCGAATCTCAATTCTTACTGGAATCAAGTGACCGAGCAGTCACAAAACAATGAGGAGGCTAAAAGAATCGTCGATTTGATGCGAGGCAGCAGTCAGATGATCGGGCTTGACCTCGACAAAGACATTTTTGGTTGGATGACCGGCGACTTCGCGATCGGACTGATGCCGATGAACCAAGGCATGATGGCGGATTTGGGATTTGGTCAAGCCCTTGTATTTCAAACCAGCGATCGCAAAACTGCCGAATCGACTTTAGGTAAATTGGATACTTTGGCGAAAAACCAATCTTTGTCGATCGCGCAACGCGATGTAAACGGCAAGAAAGTCACCGAGTGGCAAACTCCGCAAGGTGCGCTGTTAGGACATGGCTGGATCAACGACGATACGCTATTTATTGCCACGGGTGAACCGCTTGTCTCTTCTTTCTCAAGCCAAGCAAATCCAGCACTCGACAGCAGCGATGGCTTCAAAACCGTAATGGCTGCCTTGCCGAAGCAAAATACGGGTTATTTCTACATGGATGTCGAGAAAATGACCGCCTTGATGACGAAGTTCACTCAGGGAACCCAAGCCGCCCAACTCGACCCGGAAGCCCGCGCCGTCTTGGAGTCCGTACGCAGCATCGGCAGTACGACTAGCCAAATTGACCGAACCACCAGCCAAGTTGAAGCCGTCCTGGCATTGAAACCAGCGAAATAGAGTGGATGCAAATTTCTGGAGTCGATCGACTCCGGAAATTGCGATCCTGCCGTAGAATAGGAAGGCTGTTTAAACTCCGAGCCGATCATGGCACAACCTAAGAAGAAAACCTCAAGTGCAAAGCGTGACCAGCGCAAAGCAACCTGGAAACGTAAAGCAAACCTGCAAGCACAACGCGCTTTGTCCCTCGGCAAGTCAATTTTGACCGGACGTGCGAAAGGCTTCGTCTATCCAACTGACGAAGAAACTGACGAAGAATAACGAGAATGCGTGATTCCGACGCAATGAAGAGTCACGCATTTCTGATTCTGATCCTATGATTTAGGGTAATGATTAGGAGTCAGAATCATGATAGGTAAGTATTTCAAAAAACCAGGCAGCGAACATGGCGATCGCGTTCCTCCAGGTCAAAGACTCGCTTCAGGATTTCCCGTCTTGACTTATGGAGAGACCCCAATTGTCGATCGTGCAGACTGGCAGTTTCGAGTCTGGGGATTGGCAAAAGAAAAGACTTTTTCTTGGGATGATTTTATGGCACTGCCGCAAAGTGAATTTACGGCAGATTTTCACTGTGTCACCACTTGGTCAAAACTCGATGTGAAGTGGGTTGGCGTAAAAGTCACAGATTTTATGAATGCGATCGAGGTTGATCCCAAAGCAGTGCATATCATGGAACACTGCTACGGAGGCTACACCACAAATATTTCGATCGATGATTTCGTCCGCGAAGAAAATTTCTTCGCTCACACCTTATTTGGCGAACCCTTACCCGCAGATCATGGCGGCCCGATGCGTACCGTTGTTCCCCATTTATATGCCTGGAAAAGCGCTAAATGGATTAATGGTCTAGAGTTTCTTCCGAAAGAAGATCTCGGATTCTGGGAACGCAATGGGTATCACCATCGGGGCGATCCCTGGAAAGAGGAACGGTATAGTGGCAGGTTTTGATGAACGTGAGGAGTGGAGAGTAGGGAGTAGACTCCCCACCCTCTCTACTGCTGCTCAATATAAACCGAACTCTGATCCTTCCCCCCAATCTCGATCTTCTGAAACTTCACCCTACCTTGCACACTCACCCGGCTTCCGGTTGCAGGCACAGTTCGATCGCTCACCACCCAAACACTGCCCGTCTCATCCTGCACCTCATACGCTCGCTGTCCGCCCATGAGCGGAGCCTGCGCCTTAATTTGACCCTGTACTTGCACCACGCGATCGCGTTTCTGACTCACCTGATTCGCTTTTACCTGCTCTCCAGGCTCAAGCACCGATAACACGTTATTTGACGTAGACGGCAAATCTGGCGAAGTCGTACACCCGATTGCACTCACACACAACAGCACAACTCCAATCCGTGAGAAACCCATAAGTCACCCGCCCTTTCCTGAGAAAACTACGCGATAGCACCCTACCGACTCGTCATTTCACTTCAAGAGCAACCTTCCCCGCAAAAACTCAATTCACCCAAGAATGCGTGAATCTGCGAAACTAATGAAAGTCACTATCTATCCAATGCAAAAAGCTTCCTCATCATCGGGAAGTTCAAATCAAACCTTCATCAACCTGAGATGTTACGTCTCACATTTTGTCCGATCTTTTTAGTTTTTAGTCAACTTTTTTCACGTCTTCACGTATGTCTTCGATCGCGCAACTCCTCGACGGAAAAGCCCTTGCTCAAAAAATGCAGACTGAACTCGCTACACAAGTTCAGTCTTTGACTCCCCAATATGGTCGTCCTCCCGGTTTAGCCGTGCTGATGGTCGGCGATAATCCCGCCAGTGCCGCCTACGTTCGTAACAAAGAAAAAGCCTGCGCCGCAGTTGGGATCGCTTCATTTGGCAAACATTTTCCCAACGACGCAACTCAAGCCGAAGTTGCAGAGACGATCGCACAACTCAATGCGGATGATCGAGTAGATGGCATTCTTGTTCAACTTCCACTTCCCGATCATCTCGATAGCGTCGCCCTGCTCAACCAAATTCATCCAGACAAAGATGCTGATGGCTTGCATCCGATGAATTTAGGGCGGTTGGTGAGAACAGAGCCAGGATTGAGAAGTTGCACGCCTTATGGAGTCATGCGACTTTTAGAAGAATATAACCTTGATCCCGCAGGCAAAACAGCAGTTGTCGTCGGGCGCAGCATTCTCGTAGGCAAACCGATCGCATTGATGCTACTCGATGCCAATGCTACTGTCACGATCGCGCATTCTCGCACTCCGAACCTCGCAGAAGTCACTCGCAGCGCTGACATTCTCGTTGCCGCAGTCGGTCGTCCCAACTTAATCACCGCAGACATGGTCAAACCGGGCGCGATCGTCGTGGATGTCGGGATCAACCGCATCACTGATGAAACCACAGGAAAAAGCCGACTTGTCGGAGATGTAGACTTTAATGCGGTACAATCCGTGGCGGAATATCTTACTCCTGTTCCAGGTGGAGTAGGTGCGATGACTGTCACCATGTTGTTGCACAATACAGTATGGAGCTATCAACAGCGCTTCCAAAAATAAAGCAACTTCAAATTGACATTACGAATTTAGGCTTAGGAGGATACGGGAATGGTCGCGACCGGGACAACTCAATCGAATCAAGCAGCGCAATTCGATTTAAAGGGCTATTTATCAGTAAAACAGCAACAAGTTGAAGCTGCTCTCGATCGAGCCTTTCCCGTCGTCTATCCCGATAAGATTTATGAAGCGATGCGCTATTCCCTCTTCGCAGGGGGAAAACGGCTGCGTCCTGTCCTCTGTCTCGCTGCCTGTGATCTGTTTAATGGCACACCAGAGATGTCTATTCCGACTGCCTGCGCGCTGGAGATGATCCACACGATGTCGCTGATTCACGACGATTTGCCTGCGATGGACAACGACGATTACCGTCGCGGCAAACTCACCAATCACAAATTTTATGGAGAAGCGGTTGCGATTCTAGCGGGTGACGGATTACTTGCCTATGCCTTTGAGCACATTGTGGAAGAAACTCGCAATGTCAGCGCCGATCGCTTATTAAAAGTGATTTCTCGCCTGGGTCGTGCGGCGGGTGCGGCTGGACTCGTTGGCGGTCAAGTGGTCGATCTCGAATGCGAAGGCGTAAAAGACATTACCCTTGATACACTGAACTTTATTCACACGCACAAGACGGCGGCATTGCTTGAAGCCTCCGTCGTCAGTGGCGGTATTTTGGCAGGCGGGTCGGAGTCTGATCTGCAACGTCTCAGCCGTTACTCTCAAGCGATCGGATTAGCGTTCCAGATTGTTGATGACTTACTCGATATCACTTCGACTCAAGAAGAATTGGGTAAGAGCATCGGCAAAGATGCGAATGTTGAGAAAGCGACTTACCCCCGCCTCTTAGGCATGGAAGAATCGAAACGTCAGGCTCAACAACTCATTGAGCAGGCGAAAGCTGAGGTCGCTGGATTTGGTGAACAAGCGCTGCCACTTATGGCGATCGCTGATTACATCACTGCCCGCAAAAACTAACTCTACCTATCCCTCTATCCCCCCACCGTATGCAGGACTTTGCTGGAATTTTGGATAACGAAGTGCTGCTCTTAGCGCTCGTTGCCTGTTTGATTGCTCAAGCCACTAAGCTCGTGATCGAACTGATTGTCAATCACAAAGTCAATTTTCGGGTGTTAGTCGAAACCGGTGGAATGCCCAGTTCGCATTCGGCTTTAGTTACAGCGTTGGCAACGGGTGTGGGCATGGTCGATGGCTGGAGTAGTACGCAATTTGCGATCGCAACGATCGTGGCATTTGTGGTCATGTACGATTCGCAGGGTGTGAGACAGGCGGCTGGAAAACAGGCGAAAATCCTCAATCAAATCATGGATGAATTTTTTACAGGCGATCATCATTTCAATGAAGACCGCCTGAAAGAATTGCTTGGACATACGCCTGTGCAAGTGATTGCGGGATCACTGCTCGGAGTCGTCGTGTGTGTGATTGGCGAATGGTGGTTAGGAGGAAGTTGGCGATCGGTGTTTGCTCAAATTGCAGGGGTGCATTAGAGGATTAAAGCTCGAGATCGATCATCAAAAATCCTTTACTATCAAAGCAAGATCTATCTTCCAATTCTTCCCATGACTCAAGCTTCTGATCGAGTTCGTTGGACAACTGAAGATCTCAAACTTCTGCCGGATAGCAGCAGTCGCTATGAAATTATTGATGGACATTTGTTGATGACTCGTGCGCCTCATTGGAAACATCAAAAAGCGATCGGGCAGGCTTACCAAATCCTCAATCTTTGGTCAATTTCATCCCAACTTGGTCAAACGGTTCCAACTCCAGGCATTATTTTCGACGATGCAGACAATGTAATTCCCGATGTCATCTGGATGTCTCATGAGCGATTAGCCGCAGGAGTTGACGAAGAAGGGCATTTCACGATCGCGCCAGAATTAATTATTGAAGTCCTCTCGCCGGGAACACAGAATGAACGGCGAGACAGAGAAACAAAACTCAAGCTCTATGCAGAACGAGGCGTTCAAGAATATTGGATTCTAGACTGGCGACTTCAGCAACTCGAAGTTTACGATCGCCAAGATGCACTGTTGAAACTGTCCGCAACATTGTTTGCTCAAGATACATTGACCTCTAGAATTCTCCCGAATTTTAGTTGTGCGGTTACTGAGTTCTTTCGCTAAGCATCGCTGCGAGAAATCGTCACGACTCAAGGGTTCTTCTCAAGACTAGGAACGTCTCCCGATCTTGAGAAGAACTCTTTAATAATCGTAGGGATTCTTCGGTTCGGGAATCGGTTTGATCGAACTGGCTTGAACGACGAGTTGGCGCTTATCTGCGATCGTTTCTGTGATCATCTGCCCTTCGACTTCGAGCCAAGAATCGACTTTGTAATCTGAATTCTTGCCGCTGGTTAATTTCACAGGCAATCTTACGGGATACACATCTGCTGCACAGCAAGTAATGACAAAACGAGTCAGCAAGAAATACTGCTCTGAAAGTTCTGGAGTCGTCACCACAAAGCCCTGCAATTTCGCTTTTTGTCCGGTATAAGCATCCGGTTCGGGATACACCTGAAGCGTGCGAATCCAATCAATCAAACTCTTATCTTCTGTTCGGGCTGAAGCTTGAAAGGTTTGAGGTCTGACACGAGTCAGCGTAATCGAATCATTGACGCCGCGATCGATTGCCGTCTGACTTGCAAACGGACGAGGCGTAATCACCAATCCTGCGATCGCAACGATTAACAGCAGCGCACTGCTGAATGCAGGCGGAAAGAACGTCGCATGAGGCAGATCAGGTTGCACAAGTTGCGGTTCTCGCCGTGCTCGCCAAAGGTAAAAGCCTTTTATCCCAGCAACGAACAGCAGGCCAAATCCAGCCGAAATCGTCAAAATATTGTAATTCGGATGGATGAGCAGAAATAACTGTTCCGTCAGCCAAAACTTGAGAATGGCAAATCCCCAAGCCGCGATCGCCATCAAATTTAACCACGGAGTCAACACTCGCCAAGGAATTCTAGACATCATTAGCTGATATACAAATTCACAAATAAACAGAACAGAAACGTCAACAGACCGGCCAATCCAAAGATATACAGAATTGCCCTCGGCTTAAATACCGATAGCATCAATCCCACACCTTTGAGATCGATCATCGGACCAAATACCAGAAAAGCGACCAGTGAACCTGTGGTAAAAGTCGAAGCAAATGACAACGCGAAAAACGAGTCCACAGTCGAGCAAATCGAAACCACTGCTGCCAGCAGCAACATTGCGAGAATAGAAGTCACATTATCTTGACCCAATCCCAGAATAAAGTCACGCGGGACGAAGACTTGGAGAATTGCCGCGATCGCACTACCTAAAACCAAGACTCCACCCAACTCGCGCATCTCTTGAATGGTGTTATCGAGCAACAGGTGAAACCGATAATTTGCAGGTTTCTCGGTTTTGTTACTGAGCATCGCTTGATATTCGAGCGGGTCAGTGATCAGAGGTTTATTCGACTGTCCTAGGAAATAAGTGCCAGATTGTAATAATGGCGACGCTGAAGACGAGGCTTCTAACTTGCGATTCATGTAAGCGGCAACACCCGACTGAAGCAAAGGGCGGACATCTTTTTGCACACTAAAAACCCAGCCGATTACGGTCGCAATAATCAGCGAAAACAGGATACGAAAGAGAACGACTTCGGGCTGGTCACGAAAAGCTGTCCAAGTTGCCCAAAACACGATCGGATTAATCGTCGGCGCGGCTAAGAGAAACCCGATCGCGACCGAAGTCGGCGCACCTTGTAACAAAAGCCGTCGAGCCACAGGCACATTACCGCATTCACAGACCGGAAAGAGAAATCCAATACAGCTACCGACAAATGCACCCAGAAAAGCGTTTTTGGGTAAAATCGCCACAAGCTTTCGCTCATCGATAAAAAATTGCAGCAAGCCAGAGAACAGCACCCCAAGTAGCAAAAAGGGCATTGCCTCGACCATCAAACTCATAAAGAGCGTGAATGCACTGTTGATTTGAGCCATTCAGTCAGGACTTGTGAGGAGATTAGAGGGGATCATAGCAGGGAACCGGAAAGCGATGAAAGTAAACGGATAGAGAAAAAACAATCTACATGCCTTTTTCACCAAATCGAATCAGCATTTCAGGCGATCCTAATTTTTTCAGCGTTCATGCCAGTCCGGACTGCTGCATGAATGACCTCCTGAAATGATCTTCAGTTCTGTCGCGGTTCTCTAAAATAGCTAAGGGCACTAGGAGAACTTTATGACAGCGAAGCGGATTTTATTGTGGGGTTTAACGTTCGTTGCGATCGCAGCAATTACGTTCGATCTGATTGGAAGTTGGAGTCAGCCTCAGTTTCAAAGCCGCTTAGAGCTAGCCCAGAATGATTTACTTCTAGAGGCAGCGGAATATCGAGGCAACCAAACCACGCCCGTTTTAACGGATCGAACGCCGCAAAAAACAGCATTGAAAGCCTATCAAGACACACGATCGTCGGTTGAAAAAGCCATCGTGTCTGCTCAGTCTCAAATTGAGGAAGATTCTGCAACCGATCCGATCAAGGTAGAGCTTGCAAAACAGCAAACCCTTAGAGATGAATTAGATATTAGAATTGGTATTCTTCAAACGCAGCAAAACCAAGTAGAAGCCGCACTGAAAAGTTGGGCAACGCTGAAGACAACGGGATCACAAACCAAGAAAAGCAGCGAATTACGATCGACGGCGACTACCCTCACCGCCCTTTGGCAAAATTCGTTACCACCGCAAGCAGAATCTATTCTGAAACAAAATCTCAACGGCTGGTTTCGCAACCGCGCCCTAGAAAAGCTCTACACCTTAGAGCAACGAGAAACTGCTTTGAATGAATTGCGATCGCTCGAACAAGTTGAGTCTCAGTCAGCCCTCACGAAATGGGTCACTGCGAATGCGATTCCAACCATTGCCATGGTTCTTGGATTTGGCTTGCTGCTCTTTCTAGCAGGTCAATGGCTGCTTCAGCGCAAACAGTCGCTTTTAGTCGGCACAAATCTGATCAAATGGACGGTGCCTTGGGATTATGAAATCACTTGGCAGGTTTTAGTCGTGGGATTTTTTGCTGTTGGTCAAATTTTGATTGGGCAGATTCTTCTGCCGACAGGACTTGCAGTGGCGAAATCGGCGTTTCAGATTGATCCGACGATGTTTACAGTTCGCGATCGCGCAGTTCTCGCGCTGATTACTTATGTTTGTCTAGCTGCGGGCGGTTTAGGCGTGCTCTATGCCTCGATTAAACGGTTCTTATCGTTAGAAGACAATTGGTTTCGCTTCAGCTTGAAGGGCAAATGGCTGCTGTGGGGAGTTGGAGGCTATGTTGCGGCGTATCCGTTACTGGTGGGAGTTTCTTGGGTCAATGAAAAGATTTGGCAAGGGCGCGGAGGAAGTAATCCTTTATTGTCGATCGCACTCGAAGGTCAAGACGGAATCGCAATTACGCTGTTTTTCATTACCGCAGCGATTTTAGCTCCTTTGTTTGAGGAGACATTTTTCCGAGGATTTTTACTGCCTTCATTGACGCGATATTTCACAACTTGGCAAGCGATCGTGTTGAGTGGGTTAATTTTCGCGATCGTGCATCTCAGTTTGTCCGAAGTTGCACCGCTAACCGTGTTAGGAATTATTCTGGGATTCGTTTATACCCGTACTCAAAATTTGATGGCATCAGTGCTACTCCATGCACTCTGGAACAGTGGAACCCTGTTAACTTTGTTCTTATTAGGCAGTACATCTACTTAGAACAAGTGTAAAATTTGTGTTTGGAATTGATAAAGCTAGGGTACACTGCGGTCGTATTAGATGAGTTTCGATAAGGACTTTAAACATATGACGAGTGGGTCTTCGAGCAACGCGAACAAGAAAGTTGCAGCAGGAATTTGCGGCATCTTATTAGGTGGACTTGGTGTTCACAAGTTTGTTTTGGGATATACAACTGAAGGCATTATTATGCTCATTGCCTGCCTTCCGACCTGCGGTTTGACAGGGATTGTTGGATTGGTTGAAGGGATCATCTATTTGACTAAATCCGACGAGGACTTTGTTGCAACCTACGTTCAGAACAAAAAAGGCTGGTTTTAGTCAAACCGCTAAAAGTTTTACGTAATGTGAGAACTCCGAGTTTTTGAAAAACTCGGAGTTTCGTTAGTCTCTCCCAACTTCGAGCGATCGCCCTAATGCTGCAAAAACTGCCCAAACCCTCGCTGTACTTTCTCTGTGCCCTGTTAGGAATGGGATATTTCAATGCCTTTTCCTCGCTGGATATCAATCCAATTCTGAAAAATTATCTCGCGCTCGTTCCGGTGCAGATTGGTTTAGTCATTTACTTCCTCTGGTTTCGCCGCGATACCTTGAAAGATTAGAAAAACTCTCCACAATTTAGTCAAACTCTTCTACGCTCAAGAAAGAAGTTTTCCGGAGCGCTGAATTGTGTCTGAAGCTCTCTTATCACCTACTCTCGAATCAACTGAAACTGTCACGATCGATATCACTGGCATGAAATGCGCCGGATGCGTTCGAGCCGTTGAAAAACAATTAATCCAACAACCCGGAGTCAAATCTGCCACAGTCAATTTGGTGACTGAACTCGCAACCGTGGAATGCGATCGCTCAGTTGATCCTGACCATCTTGCTGCAACTTTGACAGAAGCTGGATTTCCAAGTCAGCCTCGCACGTCTGAAGATTCAACCCGTGCAGAAGATTTAGCCGCGCGTCGGCAACTCGAACAAAAACAGCAGACGACCAATTTAGCGATCGCGATTCTGTTGCTGATTTTCTCGACGATCGGGCATTTAGGAATTCCTTTGCTCAGCGATGTTTGGGTTCACTGCGGACTCGCGATCGCAGCTTTGAGCTTTCCAGGACGATCGATGATTGTAGAGGGCTGGCAGGGGCTACGCCGCAATGTCCCTAACATGAATACGCTCGTTAGCTTGGGCGCACTGACTGCATTTACAGCTAGCTTTGTTGCCTTGATCGTCCCACAACTCGGATGGGAGTGCTTTTTTGATGAGCCTGTGATGTTAGTCGGGTTTATTTTGTTAGGACGCACGCTCGAACAACGCGCCCGTGGACAAGCTGCGATCGCGCTGCAATCGCTCGCCGCATTGCAGCCCAAATCCGCAAGGTTAATCGGTAAACAAGACACGCATCAAAGCGCGATCGAAATTCCGGTTGCGCATCTTCGTCCCGGGGATTGGCTCCAAGTTTTACCCAGTGAGCAGATCCCCGTTGATGGCGAGATTGTGAAGGGTGAAACGACGATCGATGAATCGATGTTGACTGGGGAATCCGTTCCGGTACAAAAACAAGTCGGCGATTTTGTAACCGCTGGAACCATGAACCAATCCGGCGCGATCGCGCTACAAGTCACGCGAGTCGGGAAAGAAACGACCTTGGCAAGAATCCTCGAATTCGTCGAAACAGCCCAAGCGCGGAAAGCCCCGATTCAGAAACTCGCAGATACGATCGCAGGATATTTCACTTACGGTGTCATGTCGATCGCGCTGCTGACCTTTCTGTTTTGGGAATTTATCGGCACAAAACTCTGGTCAAACGCCGGAGCTTGGACAATTGGCATGGAGCATTCTCATAGCATGGGAATGATGTCACATCCGTCTCCGATGTTGTTGAGTGTCAAACTCGCGATCGCTGTCCTCGTGATCGCTTGTCCTTGTGCGCTCGGACTGGCGACACCGACTGCGATTCTCGTCGGATCAGGTATTGGCGCTGAGCGAGGCTTATTGATTCGAGGAGGAGACGTTTTAGAGCGGGTGCATTCACTCGATACTATCGTCTTTGATAAAACTGGAACGCTGACTACAGGTCAGCCAGTCGTCACAGATGTAATTGAATTCGAGAACAACCAAGTGCTCCAAATTGCAGCCGCTGTCGAACGCGGAACCCGTCACCCTTTAGCTGCTGCAATCCAGCAAGCCGCTACCGATTTACCCCTGCTCCCTGCTGAAGATTTCTATACCCTGCCTGGATTTGGAGTATCAGCAACGGTTGATCAGCAGCCTGCTTTTCTCGGAACTGCACAATGGATGGAGAAAAATCAGATCGAGATTTCTGCATCAGCGATCGAGCAAGCGAATCAACTCGCCGCCTCTGGAAAAACGATCGTCTATGTTGCAACTGATAAGCTGATTGGCATTATTGCTGTGTCCGATGCTCTGAGATCAGATGCAAAATCAACAATTCAAGCGCTGAAGAAATTGAATCTCAAAATTCTGATGCTGACCGGAGATCGTAAAGAAACCGCAAGCGCGATCGCATCTGAACTGGGAATTACTGAAATTCTGGCTGAAATTCCGCCCGAAGAGAAAGCAGCCGCGATCGCACAACTGCAAGCGAACCAGCATCAAGTCGCGATGGTCGGAGACGGAATTAACGATGCGCCCGCACTGGCACAAGCAGATGTCGGAATTGCGCTCAAATCCGGCACAGAAGTCGCGATCGAAACAGCAGGTATTGTTTTAATGCGCGATCGACTGACGGATGTTGTGGAATCGATTCGGCTCAGTCGTGCCACTTTTACTAAAATTCAGCAAAACTTGTTTTGGGCTTTTGGCTACAACTTGTTGGGAATTCCGATCGCAGCAGGTGCATTGCTTCCTAGCTTTGGACTCTTACTCAGTCCGGCTGCTGCAGGGGCATTGATGGCACTGAGTTCAGTCAGCGTCGTTACGAATTCTCTATTATTACGAGGATTTACAAAATCGTCATTTTCGGAATGATCAGCTAAAGTAGGGCTGATCAATGAGAGCCAGGATCATTTCGATCAAATTTGCTCCGACCATGTTTTATTTATTACAATGAAATCCCGCAGCAAGTTATCTCGAGAAATGTCGGTACTCGTACTGTGTTGATCCGATCAAGCTCGGTCTATCCTAAGTCCATCTTAGGCTGATCCCCTTTCTATTCGCCCACCCTTTCAAGCTGAATATCAATGCCTTCAGAACCGCATCAAAACCACCTGATAATTATCGAAGACGATAAAGGTCGCCGGGAGTTTGTGTTAGATGCTCCTGTTTACTCGATCGGACGCGATGCCAAGTGTGACATTCGCTTGGTGTCTCAGTTTGTCTCTCGCCGTCATGCGACTTTACTTCAATTGCCAAATGAAGATGGGACTCACTATTATCGAATCGTTGATGGCAATCTCAAAGGTAAGCCCAGCGCGAATGGCTTACTAATCAATGGTCGGAAACTGCAACAGTGTGATCTTCGCAACCAGGACGAAATTGTGTTTGGTCCTCAAGTTCGTGCGATTTACTATCTGCTCAAGCGGGATGCCGTTTTGACAGTTCCACCAGATGAGTTTGATATTACGTTAATTAGCCCGAATATGGTGGGTGATCCAGAGGATGATTGAGTTTTATCTTTTGATATAAAAAATGCCCTGGCAGATTTATGTTGCTAGGGCGTTTTTTTTGATCCCCCAACCAATCACCCCGTCACCGTCTCAATCAAATTCCACCCCTGATTCTCGGTAATCGTTTGATTGACCAGATTAAACATTTTGCGGCAGTGATTCTCAAGCTGGAGTGGTAACTCCTCGTTTTTGATCACGAAATTGAGGCGAGTTTCTTTCTCGGTCGCAGTCGTTTTGTCGATCAGCACTTCAACAGTGACTAGTTTTGGGAATGCCACATTTCCGGGGATTTCACGCGCCATCAAATAATCCTCAGTCGCGTAAATCACATCCAGATTGCAGGATTTCAACGTCTGATTCAACAGCGGCTGGAGCTGCTGCATTGGGACTCCAACAGTGAATAGACAGGTGTATCGAGCCATATCAAACCCCAATCTTGTGACAAGCGAATCTTCACTTTATGTTTCCAACCTACGCTAAAACGATACCCCGGTCTAGGGAAGTGTTCTTAAATTTTAATCCTGGCTTCCGGACTAAGAGGATGGCTCAGGCAGCGAAGGTGTTTTCCAGTTTGTCGTGTTTCTGTCAATCTGTCATCATTCCCTTTATACCGAATTCCTCTAAAAGTGGTTTAATTTGCCAGGATCAAATAGAAAAGTTCGAGTTTTGCAATACTCTAAAATGTCGAAGAGAAAAGCGATCGAAACAAATGGACGGTAAATTAATTGTCTTTGAAGGGATTGAAGGCTGTGGGAAGACGACGCAGTTGCAGCGATCGCGCCAATGGCTGACGACGCAGTTGGGGAGCGAAGTGATGACAACTCGTGAGCCAGGAGGAACACAGCTCGGAACAGAAATCCGACAACTATTGCTACACGGAGAAGAAGAAATTTACGATCGCACAGAATTATTACTGTATGCTGCCGACCGTGCGCAACATGTGGAAGGTTTTTTGCGCCCGCACTTAGAACAGGGACATTGGATTTTGTGCGATCGCTATACGGATTCGACGATCGCTTATCAAGGCTATGGAAGAGAGTTGGATTTTGAACTGATTGATCAGCTCAATCAGATTGCCACTGGAGGCTTGCAGAGCGATTTGACGCTTTGGTTAGATATCGAGGTGGAAGTAGGTCTAGAACGGATGCAGAAACGGGGACAACGCGATGCTTCTGGAACCGGAAAACCTGACCGGATTGAGCAGGCGAGTCTCGATTTTCATCATCGGGTTAGAGCGGGATTTGCAGCTTTAGCTGAACGGGATCGCGATCGGGTGTTGAGAATTGACGCGAGTGGGAGCGAGGACGAGGTAGAAGAGCGGATTCAAACTGTATTGAGTCAGGCTTTAGCAAATTGGGGAGCTTTGACTGTTTAGAGAACGTGCTTTAGTCTGCTTGATTGGGGTTGAGTTTTGGCTCTGCTCAACCCGTAACCCGTAGAGAGATTTAAAAATTAGAATCTTCAGCCACTTTGCGCTGAGATTTGAGATCGCCTGACTTCTCACTCAGAAGATTCTGAGCAATTCGATGCCATTCGCTCCGAAACTTCTCATCAGCTTGTGATTGAGTAAGCGGCTTGCCTCGTCGCGCGGGAAACTTACGGTAAAACTCATCGTTGACTTGAGCAATGAAGTCGTTGTAATCAATGCCCAACTTTCGACATTCCGCTTCGTAGTCGATCGCTTGCACACTCGTTGGTTTTGGCAGAACTTTACTAAAGTCAGGAACGGCTTTACTAAAGTCAGGAACGGCTTTACTAAAATCAGGAACCGATTTAGCAACATACGGAAAGACTTGCGGCACAAGCCAGATGAAGCTGACGATCGCTAAAATCCAAAGCAGCACTCGTACGACTAATTTAGTCATACCGAACATCGTCAATCGCACGATGCCAAACATCGCTCGAAACATCCACTTCAGCAGTTTGTAAGCCCCGTGGAATAACGCAAGTGGCACATCAAATGCAGATTCAAACCAAGGACGCGGATAAGTTCCAGTAGTCGTGTTCGCAACCGTTGAACGGCGATGCCTTTTGCCTGCCAGCGCAACTGTTCCTTGATGAGTTGAATGGGTTGAGTTAGGAGGGAGCGGCGGCGGGATAGGAACAGGCGCATGGGTTAGAACCATAGAACCAGATGAAACTCTGGACAGCGCTTCCATCACTTCTTGAGCAGCAGGATAGCGATCGCGAGGGCGATTACTCAACATGCGATCGATCACCTGCGCGAACGCGGGCGAAGCGTTCGTGTATTGCTTCCACTGACAGGTCATATTCATCGAATCGAACAGCGATTGGGCTTCGCGTCCCGTCAGCAGAACAATGATCGTCACAGCCAACGCATACAAATCACTACTCGAATCCGCGCTGCCTTTATGAAGCTGTTCGATGGGAGCATAGCCAGGTTTACCGACTAAGGTTTGCCCGGAATGTACCGCTTGAGTTGCTGCCGCTTTGACGACACCAAAATCGATTAAGACAGGCTTTTGATCGAGATCTCGCAGAATGATGTTATCTGGAGAAATATCACGATGCACAATGCCCGATCGATGAATGTAGTCTAAAACGGGTAGAAGTTGTTGCAGGAGTTGAACGGCTTCCGACTCGCTGAAGGTCATGCCACGATTTCGGCGATCGTTTAGCAATTGCTCATAGGTTTTGCCTGCGACGTAATCTTGAACTAAGAAAAACAATTCCCGATTCTGCGTTTTGATCTGAAACAGTTCGCGGAACTGCGGAATCTGAGGATGATGCAGTTGATGGAGAACCTTAGCTTCGCGAGTAAAGAGTTCTTCCGCTTTCTGGGCATGTTTGGAACCTTGTGAGGCAGGTTCAAATTCCTTTAGAACACAAGTTTCGTTGAAACGATTCGTATCTTCTGCTAGGTAAGTGCGACCAAAGCCACCCTGACCCAACATGCGTTGAATTCGGTAACGGTTTTGAACGATCGTGCCATCAGGAAACGGTAGGCTCATAACGAGGTCAGGAAATGATGCTGATCAACTGTATCACTGGATCTTAAATTGATCGGAGTAAGCGAGGCGGTTTTTCGATCGCCTAAGAATAGGAATCAAGTTGACCCAAAGCTATCCCTGAATTTTCTCTGGGATTTTTTGGGTTGCACATGACTCATGCGGCGGTGCTTGATTTAAAGCCTGACTAAATTATGGCAATTACCTTTCTTGGATCGCGGTCAACGTTATCTTCTAAGATCAATTAGCTGTTCATCAAGACATTTTGTGGCTCGACTCTTATTACTCTCAACACCCGTTGGTGCGATCGGTTCTGGTTTAGGAGGCGGAGTTGAATTAACACTGACAAATATTGCGCGATCGCTGATTGCTCTGAATCATTCTGTCACGGTCGTTGCACCCGAAGGTTCTGCCTTAGAAGACATTCCGCTGATTCAGATTCCCGGTCATCTGCAAATTACTGCTCAATCTCAAGGTCGAGATGCCTTAGTAACGTTGCCTCCTAATTCAGTATTGGGCAAGATGTGGGACTATGCGCGTCACAATCAAAGCGACTATGACGTAATCATCAACTTTGCCTATGATTGGTTGCCGTTCTATCTCACGCCCTTTTTCGATTGTGCGATCGCGCATTTAGTGAGCATGGGGTCACTCACCGATGCAATGGATCACATCATTGAACAGGTTGCATCAAGCTTTCCAACCACGATCGCTGTTCATAGTCTGGCTCAAGCCGAAACATTTCGCTTCAAAGAGACCTGTTTCAACTTGAAAAACGGCTTTGATCTGTCTCAATATCAGTTCAATCCGACTCCCAAACATCAATTAGCTTGGGTGGGTCGAATCGCGCCGGAGAAAGGCTTAGAAGATGCCGTCGCAGCGATAGAAAAAGCGGGAATTCCCTTAAAAATTTGGGGCGTGATTCAAGACGAATCTTATTGGCAAAGCATTCAAGCAAACTATCCCAATGCTGCGATCGAATACTGCGGTTTTCTTCCAACCCAAGACTTACAGAAAGCTTTAGGAGAATCACAAGCTTTGTTGATGACTCCGCATTGGGTTGAGGCATTTGGCAATGTTGCGATTGAAGCGCTAGCGTGTGGTGTCCCGGTGATTGCTTATCGTCGCGGTGGGCCTGCTGAAATTGTCAAAGATGGCAAAACAGGTTGGTTAGTTGAACCCGATAGCATTGAGGGATTAGTCAGCGCGATCGCAAAACTCGACCACATCGATCGCGCAATGTGTCGGCAGGATGCCGAACTGGAGTATTCTTTGAGCGCGATGGGAAATCGCTTAGAAATTTGGCTCGATCGCATTGTACAATCCCGAAATTCGAGTTTCGGTTGTGCTTAGCCTGGAGCTTAAGCTTTAAGCGCAGCCAAAACGCATCTTACGGATACTTCTATGAAACGCTGTCAGATTCCGGCTCCACTTCGATCGGGTGACTTATTGCGGGTGATTGCCCCAAGCGGAGCCTTGCGCGAATTGACGGCATTTCAGCAAGGGGTAGAAGTTTGGCGGCAAAGAGGCTATCGAGTTGAATTGACTCCCGGATTTGACGATCGCTATGGCTATCTCGCTGGAACCGATAAACATCGCCGCATTCAACTGGAAACCGCGCTTCAAGATCCGAACTGTCGCGGCATTCTCTGCGCGCGCGGTGGTTGGGGCGGTGCAAGATTACTTGAAAAATGGTCGTTTCCATCGGTTGAGCCGAAATGGCTGATCGGCTTTTCAGATATTACAAGTTTGCTCTGGGCGTATGCAGAACAAGGTATTTCTGGCGTTCATGCGCCTTTGTTGACGACGATCGCATCTGAACCGGATTGGACACAAGCACGATTGTTTGATTGGGTTGAAGGTCGAGGTTTGCCGATACTTCAAGGCAACGGCTGGGGCATGGGAAAGGCATCAGGTTTGTTACTTCCTGCAAATCTAACAGTTGCAACCCATTTACTGTTTACACCTTGGCAGCCAGATTTAACCGACGTAATTTTAGCGATCGAGGATGTGACCGAAGCCCCGTATCGCATCGATCGCATGTTAACGCATTGGCGAACCTGTGGAGCTTTGGCAAAAATTCGGGGCATTGCGATCGGACGATTCAGCCAATGCGATCCGCCTGCCAATATTCCCAGTTTTCAAGTTGAAGAGGTTTTACGTGATCGCCTCTCTGATCTAGGAATTCCCATTGTTTCAGGCTTACCGTTCGGACATGATGGCGAGAATGCAGCGCTTCCAGTGGGAATTCCGGTGGAGTTAGACAGCAATCGTGGACTTCTCAAGTTCGAGACTCATCTCAACCCCCTGCCCCATTCGTAGCGTCCTTAAGCACAAGAAAAACAGCGATGCGGATTCATCTCTCTATGCAAACCCGCGAGCTTCTAAAATCTGATACAAATTGACATCCGTTTCCAACAAACAGGTATGCCCACTCTCCGGCAGCACCACGACTTCTGCCTTCTGAAGATTTGCCTTTAACCGATACGCTTCTGCCAACGACGGCAACAATCGATCCTTCGCACTCGCTAAAATCAACGTCGGAATCGTCAGCGATCGCAAAGCCTCACTCGGCACTTCAAACCCCTGCAATAAATTCATTCGCCAAACCGAGGTCGGTTGCGGAACCGATCGCACTGCTTCAATCAAGGCTTGGCGATCAACGGATGAAATTCGTTGAAACGCTGCCAACAAAGGCAGCAACGACACCGAAGACCAATGGTATGCTACCTCCGGCAAATGCTGACTTATCTGGGCGCCCCAGCCAATCCAAGGTCTGCGATTAAACGACGATGCAGGATTGACCAAAATCAAGCGATCGAACAACTCCGGCGCACGCTCAATCACCTTCATCGCCAAACAGCCGCCAAAGGATTCTCCACACAAATAAACTGATCGGGGCGCGATCATCTCACCTTTGACCAAATCCACGACCCGCTGCGCTAAATCTTCCCAATTCGTCAAATCATCAGGCGGAATCGCCAAACAGCGCACATCAAACCTTGCTTCCAACCCTGCCGTCTGCGCTCGTAACAATTGCCCTGTTCCGTCCATTCCGGGCAAAAAGACAAACAGTGGGAACTGAGGTCGTAGCGCTTTGGGGATCAGAAAACAAGGAGAGCTATGCAGCATGAGAATCTAAGGACAGCCTTGGTCTAATAAGGATTTAATTTCAGTTTGGGCACGATCGACTAATTCAACCACAGCTTTCCGGGCAAACCGACCTTGATAATCAGCCCGATGAGTCGGGGTCATCCAAATCGGATGCCCAATCATGACATTTACAGTCTGATACAAAACTAGCGGATGCCAGCCATCTTGGTCAAATAGCGGCTCGGTCGGATCGAAAAAGCTTAAGACTCTTAATGGGATCGCAGAATTAATCGTCTCTTTCTCAGGCGCGATCGCAACGGGTAAGATTGCTAATTCCTCGATCGGAGCTTTCAAGGCGAGATGTGCAAACCCGCGATGAAATTTTCCCATCTCAGGCGGCTGAGGCGGTTGCACCATCGGTGACGTTCCTTCTGGAAAAATTCCCACAGCTTCTTGGGACTTTAGTAAACCGATCGCTTGGTGGAAAAAACTGGCTTGCCGATGCTGATCACTTTCTAACGGAAAACATCCCAACTGCTTTACCACCTCACGCATCACAGGAACTTGTCCCATATAGTGATGGCAAGCAAATCGGATCGGACGCTCGATCGCACTCATCAACACCAGTGCATCCATGACACTGCGATGATTACTCACGACGAGTACTGCACTATTTCGGGGAACTCGCTCGGAATGATACGAATACATCCGAATTCCCATACTCATCAGCATGAATTGGGAAACTTGAAGGGGATTCAAACCTGATATCAAACCTGGGCAGTCCTCAAACGACTTCTTACCATTATTGAATGAAATTCTGCCCAATCTGCCATCTTCTGAAAGTTCGATCCATCTTCAATGCGTCGGCAAATAAACCGTAAACGTACTGCCCTGATCGGGTTCAGTCATGACATTAATTCTGCCATTGTGCGCTTCTACAATCCGTCGCGTCAGGTGTAATCCTAATCCGCTGCCAGATTTCTTATGTTTGCCAGGGATAAAACTTTCAAAGAGCGTAGCGCGATCGCTGTCTGAGATGCCTGCTCCTGTATCTTGCACCTCAATTTTGATCGCAGGTACAAGCCCTGTATCTACTTTGATCAAGCGAACAGTGACCGAACCTTCATCCGTAAACTTGATCGCATTGCCAATCAAATTCGTTAAAACTCGGTACAGTTCTAAGCGATCGCCTTTTGCAATATATTCTTCTGATGCTTCTGCTTCGAGCTTCAGCGCTAATTGTTTGTCGATCGCTAAAGGTGAAAGCTCCTGAATCACTTCTTGAGCCAGTTCGAGTAGATTCACCGGAGAGAAAATTAGCGTCTTGCGACCTGCCTCGTAGCGATACACCTCTAACAAAGTATTGACCATCGTCAGCAAATTAGAATTGCTGCGAATCATCGTTGCAATTGCATCTTGCACATCATCAGACAGATCGCCTAATGCGCCCTGTGCCATCAGATTCAACATGCGATCGGCAGCGACTAACGGCGTTCTCAAATCATGGGTCAGGCGAGACACAAAATCTTCTCTTTGTCGGGCAATCTGATCTCGCTCATCAACGCTATGCTTCAGCCGCAGGAGTGCTCTGACTCGCGCCAGCAATTCGTCAAAGTGAACAGGCTTGCGGATAAAATCGTCTGCTCCGGTATCTAATCCCTGAGCGACACTCGGCTGATCGTAAGCGGTTGTGAGGAGAATGGGAATAAATGGCAATGCAGAATTTGCCCGAATTCGGCGTGTCACCTCATATCCATCCATTTCTGGCATCATCACATCGAGCAGAATTAGATCAGGGGGAGATTGTTCAATAATTCGCAAAGCCTCCTTGCCGCTATCTGCGAGTTCAACTTGATAGCCTTCATCCTGCAAGATCGCCTGAATTAGTAAACAGTTATCAAGCGTATCGTCAACCACAAGAATGCGATCGATCGTCCGCGTTCGGCTAAAAGGAGTATGATTCATCCCAGACATCGACAAAGATGAGCGTTTAGTGTTCCTAAGTACTAAACACTACTTTTGTCACGTTCTACCTCATTCTTCTGGGGGATATTCGCTTTGCTGTTTGATGTATGCAACAGCAATTGGGGTGATCCGTTGAATAATTTCTGTAAAGATTCCCCGTTCTGCTGCTGTCCAAGGTCGGGGCTGATCCATTATGCAAGGCTGCAAAACTCCCCACAACTGATTGTCATAGCAAACATGACCATGGATTAATGCCCGATGTCCAAAGTTCTCTCGCTCAAATTTTGCATTCAAAACATCAGCACTCGCCGTTTGTACATCTTCGACAAAAATAGAAGGTTTCGTCGCTAGTGCTGCCGCAAACATTGGATCTTCATCCGGTAAAGACTGCGGCTCGGGTTTCCAATCTTCATCGTAGACGATAGGAATTTGTGAATTGCGTGTCCAACAAAACGGAACGCGACCGAGACGAGTTTGGGGATTGCGAAGGTAGAAGAAACAGCGATCGCAATTGAAATACTCTGCGATCGCTCGCATTAACTCAGACAAATCACCTTGACTCAGGAATTGATCAATTTCAGGCGGCATCTTTGACAAACGTCCATTCCAAAACTTTACGGGGTGCAGATTGCAGTGCTTTTGTCAGACTCTTGTTGTCTTTGAATTTGACCTCTGAAAGGGTGACGGCTTCGACATTCACCGTAAATTGATCGTCTTGAAAGCACCAAGGATTGACAGTGACTAACCCGTTTTCTAATTGCTTAATGTCATAGCGTTGACCGTCATGAGCTTTGCTGATTTCCAGCCAGCGTTCATCGGCGGGGAGTTCTTGCTGGCAGAGAATGAGCGAACAGCGATCGCACCATTGCAGAAAGTCATACGCTTGCGTCGCATCTGTTTCAGAGATTTCTAAATCTTTGCGCCAGCGTTTCTGATTTTCGATCTGTTCATCCAGGAAAGCATCTGCTTTCGGCGAGGTTCCTCGTTTTGCAGAATTCAATCGCAGCAAATGCATCGACGTTAAAAGTGCCACCCAGCGCCCGCGATACAACGAACCTTCAAGATGTCGTCGCAAGCTGTCATAGTCGGTTTCTTGCTCGCTATCTTGAGTAAAATCTTTTGGTGCACCCGCTTTATTCAGATTGTTCTCATCCCATTCGCGCTCTAGATCGTCATGATGAGAAATCGCAGCAACGGTTTCATACAGCCGAGGAGGAGCATCTTTTCTGCACCACTGCCCTGCAATCTGTGCAGCAAGGAGCGCATGTGCCCGATGATAAATAATTTGCCAGCCGTTTTGAGTCGGATTAACGATCATGTACCGTTTTAGCGCGAACAACGCTAAGCATCATAGTGATTTGCGCGGTTTGCTGAAATCTATCTGACGATCGAGAATTCGCGGGAACCACTTTCCCGTTGGAGATTCAATCAGTTTGGTATACTATCTTCGATTCTTTTGACAGCGAAGCCCATGATCTCATCTGACCCAGTTGCCGATTACACACCGACTAGCGAACGGCATATGCCAGTGTACGAGACAGGAACAGATACTTCGCTTGCAAATGTGGATCATATGATTCGCTATGCGTATGTTGCACCCTTTGTCGTTGGAAAACGGGTGTTAGATATCTCTTGTGGAACGGGGTATGGGACACAGTTTATCGCTCAGCAAGGCGCTTTAGAAGTTGTTGGGGTCGATGTGGATCAGTCGGCAGTGAATTTTGCATCTAAGTTTCACGCGCATCCGAATGCAACGTTTATTCAGTCCGATGCTCATTACGTGCGGCAATTAGAAGATGCTTCGTTCGATGTGATTGTTTCCTTTGAAACGATCGAGCATTTGCCGAATCCGCGAAAGTTTGTAGTTGAACTCAAACGCTTACTGAAACCAGATGGACAACTGTTTTTGTCTTGTCCAAATGATTATCGCGTTGCGCCTTGGATCAGTGAGTTTCATTTGCATAAGTTCCGATTTCCTGAGTTTCGAGAATTGGTGTTGAGCACGTTTGGTGAAGCGGTATTTTTAGGGCAGCACTACAGCGTTTCGAGTCATATTGTTAAGCCGATTTCACCTGCATTAAAAGGCGTGAGATTTGAGAGTTATCAGAACCCTCTGCCGAAGGATTTCTTTGAGCGTGAGTATTTAGAAAATCTTTCTGCGATCGAGAATGCTGATGGATATTTAGCGATCGTGAATGTAGATGAATCACAGTTGCAAAATCAAACCAGTATTTCGCAGAGTGCATTTCAGTTTTTGATGCGACTTCTAACTGAAACGTTACCGCAATCAGACCAGGTTAACCAGCTCAATCAAGAGCTTCAGCAAACCCGACTTGAACTCGATCGTGTCCATCAACTTGCCGCCGCTGCACAGACTCGAATTCAAGCAATGGAAAGTAGTAAATTCTGGAAGTTACGAGCAACTTGGTTCCAACTCAAGCGAAAATTGGGATTGCCAACTCAAGAATAGTTGAGCGTTGAAGAATATGCCTGAAAGAATTGTCTGCACTGTCGTCACGAAGAGCTATTTGGCATATGCTCGAACCTTAGCTGAAACGTTAACCGAGCATAATCCAGAAGCAAAATTATATGTGTTGCTTGCCGATCGGGTTGAGGATTATTTTCAACCAGAAACGGAGCCTTTTGAGCTAATTTACTTAGAAGATCTGCCCGAGCAAGATGCGATCGCTCAGATGAGTTTCTATTACACTCCCTTAGAGTTTTGCTGTGCGCTACGGGGATTGTTACATGAATATATTCTGGAACATACCACGGCTGAAAGCTGGCTGTTTATCGATTGCGATATTTTAATTTGTGATTCTCTAGAGCCAATCTTTCAAGAACTTTCTGAAACATCCTTAATCTTTAGTCCACACTGTAGCCGACCTGTCCCATTAGAGCAGGCTGAACATGAGATTAATTTCTTAGTTCATGGCATCAATAACGGTGGATTCATGGGATTGCGAAGAGCCGAGCAAACTCGACAATTTATCCAGTGGTGGAAAGGACGATTAATTCATTACTGTTTTTTAGATTGTGCGATCGGAGATCCAAGAGGGCTTGCCGCAGACCAGTTATGGCTGAATCTTGCCGTGCTTTATTTCCCGGATTTCAAATTCTTAAAACATCCAGGCACAAATATTGGTCACTGGAATTTCTATGAAAAGAAATTTGAGCTAGATCCGCAAGGAAATGTATTTGTGAACGGTCAACCTTTATTATTTTTGCACTTTAGTGGATGGGATATCGATCGTCCTCATTTTGTTTCTAAGAATACGTCTCTTTATCCTGAAGAAATTACTTCGCCCTGGGCAAAGCTCGCAGATATTTATCGAGACAAATTGTTGAGAAATGGCTATGAGAAAACGCAGAAATTCCCTTATACCTTTAGCAAATTTAATGACGGAACTTCCATTACACAAGCAATGCGGCGCGGCTATTATGATGAGCTAAAACAAGGAATTGCAATCTCAGCGCCGTTCGAGAATTCTGAATATTTTCAGTCGAAAAGGTACACACTTGATTCAACTCACTTTTTACGAGAAGAGTTATATGGAGTTTATCAACAACTCGTTGAACTTCAGCAGCAGAATCATCAAACTCATTTAACGCTGCAACAGACGCAAACCTCGCTTCAGCAGACACAAACTTCGCTGCAACAGACCGAAGCAGAATTTACACAATTTCGCCAGCAAGTAGACGCAGAAATTGCGCGATCGCATCAAACAATCTCAGAAATGGAGAACAGCATTTTTTGGAAAGCGAGAAATGTTTGGTGGAAAATCAAACAGCGATTGGGTCAGCCTGAAGTGAAGTTATTAGAGCAAAAAAAGGAGTGAATCTAACATGAGTGACCCCGTAAATATTGACACTCTGATCGATAAAATTCGGCAAGAAGCAGCCCAGAGACAAACCGTTTCTCAATATCAACCTCCTGCAAATATAGATGCGGCAAATCGAATTCGATCGAGCAATATCGAAGCACTTTTGAATGCTGCCAGCGCAAAATCTCAAATTAGAACCGACTTACCTGCCAAATTAAAACGATTCCCCTGGAGCTTGGGTAGAGGATTTGGGAAAGCCGCTTTGAAAACTTACAGTTTTCTCTTCAAGGAACAGCGAGCGGTTAATTTCTCTCTCAATCAAGCTTTGCGAGAAACTTTATTACTGAATCAAAGCCTAGTGAAAAAAGTTTCAGAGTTGCAGGCAGAAATTAGCGATTTGCAAGCTCGATTAGATGCGATCGAGGAAAAAGAATGAGAATTGCGATCGCCACTGTTCAAGTTCCCTTTATTCGAGGCGGAGCGGAGATTTTAGCCGACGGATTAGCAAATGCACTGCAAGCAGCCGGACACTCGGTTGAAATCATTGCGATGCCATTTCGATTTTCGCCTGTCTCAGAAATTCAGCGAAGTATGAAACTTTGGGCATCTGAGAATTTTGAGAATTTGAATGGCTATCAATGCGATCGTGTGATCTGTCTCAAATTTCCGGCATTCTATTTGCAGCATCCGAATAAAGTGGGCTGGCTTCTACATCAACATCGCAGTGTTTATGACCTGTGGAACACTGAATTTACAGCAGAATTTTCTCGCAGTGCAGAAGGCAAACAGTTAAAACAAGAAATTACAGAACAAGATACGAAAGCCCTGAGTACATTTCGAGGCGTTTTTACGATCGCGAAAACCGTGTCCAAGCGATTGCAAAAATTCAATCAAATCGCTTCTATCCCGCTCTATCATCCGCCCCAATTTGCAGAACAGTTTTACACCGCGCCTGCCGAACCTTATATTTTCTTTCCGAGTCGATTAGAAACTCTGAAACGGCAGGATTTGCTGATTCAAGCCATGCGATTTGTGCGATCGCCTGTGGTTGCCTTAATTGGTGGCGAAGGCGGTCAGTACCCTTATCTGCAAGGTTTGATTGATCAATTTGGACTCCATCAGAAAGTCCGCCTGCTCGGTCGGCTCAGCGACAATGAGAAACTCAGTTATTACGCACATTGTTTAGGTGTTTTTTTTGCGCCTTATAACGAGGATTACGGTTACGTTACCTTAGAAGCAATGCTCTCTCGCAAGCCTGTGATTACCTGCAAAGATTCGGGTGAACCCGTTGAATTTGTTGTAAATGGGCAGACCGGATGGATTACAGAAGCTGATCCAACGGAGATCGCCGAAAAGATTGATCATCTCTATGAACAGCAAGCGATCGCGAAAGAAATGGGATCAGCAGGATACGATCGCTACAATGCACTCGACATTTCATGGGCTAATGTTGTGCAAAAGATATTAGGATGTTGAAACTTGTTGTGTGGAGTAAATGTAATGATTTCTCTGAAAGGCTTATTGAACTCGATTCAGAATCTCAGTCGAAAACCGACCAAAACAAGCCCAACTCCCTACATCTATCGTCCAGACGTCGCTCAGTTCGATTTTGCTACAGGGGTAGAACAGCTTCGGCGCAGCGGACGCTCTGTGGTTGATCATGCGATCGAGAATACTCGCCCAGAAGTCGTTTCCAATATTATCGAACTCGGCAAACAAGTTGGAATTGAATTTAATGAATTCTCAATCGAGCCTAGCCTTTATCAGGAGTATTGCAAGAGCGCAGAATACTCAAAACGCTATTCTGAATACTATCGAGGAAATCAGCCTGAGAAAACATTAGAACACTATATTTGCTATTCATTATTAGGTTTAAATTCAGAAGATGTTTTTGTCGATTTAGCCAGCGAACATTCTCCTGTCCCAGAGATTTTTCGGCGTTTATCAGGAGCAAAAACTTACAGCCAAGACATTATGTATCCTGACGGAATTAACGGCGATCAGATTGGCGGCAATGCTTGTAATATGCCGATCCCCGATGGATTCATCACAAAAGCAGCACTCACTTGTTCTTTAGAGCATTTTGAAGAAGACGCAGATACAGGTCTGTTTCAAGAACTGGCGAGGGTTTTAAAACCAGGCGGAACAGTTTGCGTTGTGCCATTCTATGTCTTTAATCAAGAAGCGACTCAAACTGATCCAACGGTTAGCGTTCCTGCGGGTGTCCCGTTCGATCAAACTGCAACCATTTACTGCGCTGAAGGATGGGGAAATCGGCACGGGCGTTTTTATAGCCCTCAGTCTTTTATGCAGAGAATCATTCGCCCGACTCAAGACAAACTTAAGTTCCAGTTCTTCTACTTGAGCAATGCACAGGAGATCGATTCTTCGATCTATGCTCGGTTTGCGTTTACTGCGACTCGTCTCTAAATTTTCATTTTATGCATATCGCGATCGTTGCACCCAGTCCTGTTCCATTTTGTATTGGTGGAGCCGAGAAACTCTGGTGGGGATTACAAGAAGAAATCAATCAAAATACATCGCATCAGGCTGAGTTGATTAAACTGCCCAGTCCAGAGCAGAACTTTTCAGAGTTGATTGATAGTTATCAGCAATTTTCTGAGCTAGATTTGCGCCATTTTGATTTGGTCATTTCCGGCAAATATCCGGCTTGGATGGTCAAGCATCCGAATCATGTTTGCTATATGCTACACCGATTGCGAGGCTTATATGATGCCTATCATTTGACAGGTTTACCGGAGCGATTTACGACAAATCATCCAACCCTTTCTCGTCTTCAAAAACGAATTCAACAAGGAAAACGTGGCGATTTACCAGAGATTTTTTTACAGCTTAAACAGTTAGAATCTAGTGGGAAATTACCCGAAGAAGCCGCCCATTTTCCTGGCGCTTTTGTTCGAGAATTGATTCACTATTTTGATGGAATTGCTTTAGATCCCAAAGCCATTAAGAAATACACTGCTATCTCTCATAATGTCGCAAATCGAAAGAATTATTTTCCACGTGGCAGTGCGATCGATGTAATTTATCCACCTTCAAGCCTGAGAAGATTTGAGCAGGGAAGTAGCGATTATTTTTTCACAATTAGCCGTTTAGACAGTGCAAAAAGAATTCGCCTACTCGTCGAAGCCATGCGCTTTGTAAAGTCAAAAGTTCAGCTTAAAATTGCAGGAACTGGACCGGATGAAAAACGGTTAAAAGAGTTAGCTGGAGACGACGATCGCATCGAATTTCTTGGATTCGTCAATGACGAAGATGTAATTGGGCTGTATGCGAATGCGATCGCAGTTCCGTATCTTCCTTATGACGAAGATTATGGCTTAGTCGTGATTGAAGCCATGATGAGTGGAAAACCTGTTTTAACCACAATCGATGCGGGTGGTCCGAACGAGTTTGTCATTAATGGAGAAACCGGATTTTCTGTTTTACCCGAACCTGCTGCACTTGCTGAACGAATAGATTATTTTTATCAGCATCGTACAGAAGCCAAGCAAATGGGACTCACAGGTCGAAAACTGGTTGAGACAATTACTTGGGAAAATACGGTCACTCGTTTGTTAAGCGAACCTCCCTTAAAGACGATGAGCAATGGAATGAGTAAATCTCGCCAAAAAATTACGATCGCGGTTACATTTCCAGTATTTCCGCCACGCGGAGGCGGACAAAGCCGCGTTTTCCATTTATACAAACATCTTGCCAAATATTTCGATATCGAATTTGTTTCAGTCACCGGATTCGATCAGGTTCCGTTTGCAGGCGAAATCGCTGAACATGTTTACGAAATTCGTATCCCTAAATCGACAGAACATCAGCAAAAAGAACAAGAAATCGAAAAGGAAACTAGAGTTCCAATTACTGATATCGTCATGCCGGATTTGATTCATTTGACTCCGAAATATCTTGAAGCATTAAAAACGTCGATCGCATCTTCAGATTTCGTCATTGCTTGTCATCCTTACCTCTATCCCGCCATTCGATCGATTACGGATAAACCGATTTGGTATGAAGCCCAAGACGTTGAAGTCGATTTGAAAGCGAAAATCCTCCCGGATAATGCGGTCAGTCGGAAGCTCTTAGAATCGATTAAAAAAGTAGAATTAGAATGCTGTAACGCGAGTCAATTGATCATGACTTGTTCGCAAAATGATGCGAATTTGCTCAATCAAATTTACGGTATTGATCTCAATAAAATGATTGAGGTTCCAAACGGAGTAGACACTGAAGCGATCGCATATATTTCTCAAGAAAAACGGCGATCGATGAAAGAAAAGTTAGGAATTGCTGATAATTTTACTGCTTTTTTCTTGGGAAGCTGGCACGATCCAAATCTCAAAGCCGTTGAAACTATTTTGAATCTTGCTCCGTCACTCCCTGATGTCAATTTTCTAATTGTTGGGAGCGTCGGTTGGGCATTTCAAGATAAAAAACGCCCGGAGAACGTGGGATTTTTAGGAGAAGTAGAGGAAGAGACAAAAGCGATCGTTTTAGAGATTGCCGATGTCGCACTCAATCCAGTCACCTTTGGGTCAGGGACAAACCTAAAGATGTTAGAGTACTTTGCGGCAGGCATCCCAGTCATTTCGACTCCAACCGGAATCCGAGGATTGGGCGTGGAACATGGGAAACACTGCATCGTCGCAGAAGTTGACCAGTTTGCAAGCGCGATCGCGCAAGTGCGATCAGAGTCTTCAACGATTCAACTGACCCGAATCGAAGCCGCCAGAACGCGAGTGCAGCAGCAGTATGATTGGCGAGTCATTGCCGACGATTTTATGGCTGCTTCTGCAACATTCAGGTAAAACGTTCATCAGCTTAAATCGAGCAAGATCATCGTGAAAAAAGCACTCATTACCGGACTGACCGGACAAGACGGATCGTATCTCGCAGAACTTTTGCTAGAGCAGGGCTATCAAGTCTTTGGGTTAGTTCGTCGATCGAGTTCGGGCAATGCCGATCGCATTAGCCATTTATCAGGAACCGTCGAGATTTTATCCGGTGACCTACTGGATCAATGTTCGTTAATGGATGCCGTTTCCTACGCCCAACCCGACGAAATTTATAATCTGGCATCTCAAAGTTATGTGCCGCTGTCTTGGACACAGCCCGCTTTGACCGCAGAATATACTGCTCTAGGCGTTTCACGGTTACTCGAATCGATTCGTCGCTGTAAATCAGATGCCAGGTTTTACCAAGCATCTAGTAGTGAAGTGTTCGGACAACCCGATGAGTCGCCTCAAACCGAACGAACCGCCTTTCGACCTCGAAATCCTTACGGAGTCGCAAAAGCTTACGCGCATTGGATGACGATCAATTATCGCCAGCAGTATGGACTCTATAGCTGTTGTGGGGTGACCTACACGCATGAGTCTCCGCGTCGAGGCACAGAGTTCGTCTTTCGTAAGATCACTCGTGGGGCAGCCTTGATCAAAATGGGTTTAGCCAAAGAGTTGAAGCTTGGAAACTTAGACGCGAAGCGGGATTGGTGTTATGCGAAAGATGCCGTGCGGGCAATGTGGATGATGTTGCAACAAGAGCAACCCGATGATTACATCATTGCCAGCGGTGAAACGCACTCGGTTCGAGAGTTAGTGCAGACTGCATTCGACTGCGTGGGATTGAACTGGGAAGAGTATGTCTCAGTCGATCCGAATTTTTATCGACCGGATGAAGCTGTGCAGCTCGTTGGCTCGATCGATAAAATCCGCAGACAGCTAAATTGGGAGCCGCAATATCCGTTTAAGCAGTTGGTCGAGTTAATGGTTGATCACGACTTGAAGGAATTGAGCGAAGCCCAATGAAAATTGCGATCGATGTCACCCCTTGGATGCCAAAACCGAGTGGAATCGGGTTTTATGTCTCAAACTTGATTCAAGGGCTGATGCGATCGCAAGATTCTCCAGATTTAGAACTCATCTATCAGCCCGGACTCAAGAAATGGCTCAAGGGAGATTTCGCATTTCCTGATTATTTACGAGCTTATTCGCGTCTCAATCTATTTCCACTTCCGGTAAGATTGTCGAATTTAATTATTGACTTTCCCTTCTTATTTTCTAATGGCTTAGAAGCCTGTTTCCAGCAAGCTGATATTGTGCATGGGACGAACTATACTGTTTTCCCAACTCGGAAAAGTCGTCGAGTGATTACAATCTACGATTTGACGTTTATTAAGTATCCTGAATTTACGAATTCAACGGTTAGTGCTTATACAGAACGGTTAAAAAAATGCCTGCGCTGGACAGATTTAATTTTGACCATCTCGCATAGTTCTAAACGCGATATCGTTGAGTATCTCAAGGTTGATCCAGATCGAGTTTGGGTGACTCATTTAGCCAGTCGTTATCAAGTTGATCAGCCGATTCCTGAATTCTCGTTTCCGAAACCTTATATTTTATTTGTCAGTACGATCGAACCGAGAAAAAATATTCGATCGCTGATTTCTGCATTTGAATATCTAAAGCGAAATTATAAAATTGAGCATCAATTAGTTCTAATCGGTCAAAAAGGTTGGTTATACGAACCTATTTTTGATCAAATTGCGCGATCGCCGTATCAAAGTGAAATTCAGCATCTCGATTATCTTCCCGACGCTCAAGTCATGCAGTTTTACCGAAATGCAGATGTATTTGTGTATCCCTCGCACTACGAAGGGTTCGGAATGCCTGTATTAGAAGCAATGACGTTAGGTGCACCTGTTGTGACAACGAATGTCTCATCTCTGCCAGAAATTGCGGGCGATGCGGCACTATTGATTGAGCCAAATGCGATCGAAGATTTAGGAGAAGCGATTTTGAATGTCATTCGCGATCGCACTTTACGCGAGAATTTGATTCAAAAGGGCAAAGAACAAGCTAAATTATATTCTTGGGAAAATACGGCTCAAGAAACATTGAAAGCTTATCGATCAATTCTGTGATCTTAGTTCTGTGATATTAGTCAATCTTGCATTTTTAGCTTCAAAACCGACAGGTCACACTGTCTATGCAAAAAATTTACTACCTGGTTTAAGCGCGCTTGATCCAGTTTTATTATCTGGACAAAATATCCCTCCTTACCAGTGTTATCCGATTTCAGATCAACTCACACCGGATCAAGGGACAAAAGGGCATTTCAATCGATTGAAATGGACGCAATTTGAATTACCTAAAATCTATCATCAGCTTCAGAGTAATCTCATTTTCTCTCCAATTCCTGAAGCTCCAATCTTTACAAAATGTCGCTATATCGTGACATTACACGATTTTATTCCGCTTCGATTTCCGCGTTTCACATCACCACTCACTCAATATTATCGATTCTATATTCCCCATGTTCTTGCCCAAGCTCAGCATATTTTGAGCGATTCAGAATCGACGGCAAATGATGCGATCGAGTTCTACAAAATCCCATCGAATAAAATCACAGTCATTCCACTTGCTTACGACAATCAGCACTTCAGATTTCTAGATTTACCCACTAAAAATTACTTTCTCTACGTCGGGCGACATGACCCTTATAAAAATATTGGTCGAGCACTCAGCGCTTTTTCTCGACTTCCTAAAGATTATGAATTCTGGATCGCAGGCTCACCCGATCCAAGATTTACCCCTCAGTTACAACAACAGGCTGAAAGCTTGGGAATTCGCGATCGCATTAAATTCTTGAGTTATGTTTCCTATGCAGAATTACCTGCATTGATCAATCAAGCCACTGCGCTTGTTTTTACCAGTCTGTGGGAAGGTTTCGGCTTACCTGTACTCGAAGCAATGGCATGTGGAACTCCCGTCATTACTTCTAATCTGTCCTCAATTCCTGAAGTGGCAGGCGATGCGACGATTTTAGTCAATCCTTACCGTGAATCTGAAATTTTCGATGCGATGAATGCGATCGTCCAAGATTCAAGCCTCCGAACCCAACTGAGAGAAAAAGGACTCGATCGCGCTCAATCTTTTAGCTGGCAAACTACTGCGAACCAAACCGCCGAAATTCTCAAACGCTATCTCTAATTACTTTTTTGCCATCAGCATCACAACACCGCAGATAATAAACGCTAATCCAAACAGTCGGATCACCGGAATCTGCTCATTAAAGACGAATTTCCCGAGCAGCACCGAAAATACATATTGCAATGCAACTGCCGGAGCCAAAATACTGAGAGGAACACGAGTCAGCAGCAAAATGTATAAGATTGCACCCGCTCCATAGCATCCTAGTCCAATCACCAATTCAGGCGTTGTGGCAATACTGAGAACATGGCTCACTGCATTATTAGAAGTGAGTTGCCCCAGTTTTAATGCTCCTGATTTGAGAAAAAACTGACCTGCAACACCTGCCACGATCGATACAAGAAACAATGCAAATTCTTGAAAACTCACAGGAAATCTTTCTCCACATTTCGCTTTTTCAGTTTACAGCTAGCTTGAGCGTCTGACCGGGAAACCTTGAGCTACATTTATTTTGGAAGCATGAAAAACTCACGATGAATTCTTCAACCCCTGTACAACCGACCTACACTGACGCCCAAATTTCCATTTGGTTACGTGGTCTTCTCACTTTGGCTTGGGCAGATGATAAGTTCGATGAAGCGGAGCAACAGTTAATTGCTTCTCTGACTGAACATGCCTTAACCCAGGAAGAAACAGAGCGATCGTTTCAACCGATCTCGAATGAAGAACTGCGATCGCACTTTGCCCCTGACGCTCAGCTTGCCGAGAATTTTCTCAGAACCGCAGTCATGGTTGCCCTCGCAGATGGAGTCTACACATCCAGCGAAGACGAAATCTTAGAACAATTCTGTCAGACCTTGAATACTGGAACTGAGATTCTAGAAAATCTGCGGCTGACTTTATGCGATCGACATGCCGAAACTCAAGCGCTCCAGCCGCATCCTGAACTGCATCTTGATGTGTTGCAGCCTGTACGATCGTGGCTCGACGGCTTCCAAGTTCACGATCCAAAGGTTGCACATTTTCTCTGCAAACTCATTCCCGCCCAATGCCCCTTTGAGCGAGACGTAAAGCTATTCGGGCACAAGATTGTGCATATTCCACCCATGTGCAAGCTGAATCCGCTGTACGAACAGCTAGTCGGTTTACGATTCCGCGCACTCTCATATCTTGCAGACGAATGCGGCGAGGATGTTACACCTTACTGTTAGAAGAATTGGCGATCGCTCTTGAAGAGAGGAGCGGTCACAAAATTATATGGATCGCATAAGAATTGAGATTGATTTCGGTAGACTGAGAGCAAAGGTTCTCTACTCGTTTCTGCTTTATGTCAGTCTCAATTCCACAACAGGTTTTAGATACCTTACAAATGCTTTCTCCAGAAGAACAGAAAATGGTTCTCGAATTTGCAGTGAAGTTGCAACACAAACAAGTTCCGACCTCAAACTCGCCTGAATCTTTTCAATCGTTCTTTGACGTTGCTAGAGAGTTTATTGGTCGCGGGGAAGGACCGAGCGACTTATTAACCAACCCCGATTACATGAAAGGATATGGACAGGATTCACCAGCAAGTCATTCTTGATACGGGGCCACTTGTTGCTTTAATTAATCGTCGTGAGCCTCGTCATGAATGGGTGAAGCATCAGTTAATGAGAATTCAGCCACCATTATTTACCTGTGAAGCAGTAATTTCAGAGACAGTGTTTCTCTTGCAGCACGTTCACAATGGGATACAAACACTCAAAGGCTTACTAGAAACAAAAAGTATCTATATCGGTTTCCAGTTTAATTCTGAGGTTGAGCAAGTTACAGATCTATTAGTTCGCTACGACTCTGTTCCAATGGATTTTGCAGATGCTTGTCTCGTACGAATGGCAGAACTCTTGCCCAATAGTACAGTTCTCACACTTGATAGTGACTTTCTAATTTACCGCAAGCATAAAAATCAAACGATCGATACAATCGCACCTTGGCAGTAAGTTCGACTTGCCCAAAACTCCATTCACCGCGATGATTGAAAAGATTTTTTAGCTCAAAAAACGATGCAAGAACTGATCGCGGATGTATTGGTTGTCGGAGGCGGAACAGGCGGAACAGCCGCAGCCATCCAAGCCGCCCGACGCGGTGCAAAAACAATTCTCGTCAGTGAATTTGAGTGGCTCGGCGGAATGCTCACCAGTGCAGGCGTAACCGCTCCCGATGGCAACGAACTTGCAGCCTTTCAAACCGGAATCTGGGGTGCATTCCTGCGCGAATTAGAACGCCGCCAACCCGGAGGACTCGACAACGCTTGGGTCAGTTTCTTCACCTACGAACCCCGAATCGGAGCCGAAATCTTTGCCGATTGGGTCAAGGCTTTACCGAATTTGCAGTGGATCGCCGGAGAAATTCCCGCCGCCGTTTTGCAAGAAAACGACCCTTGCGGTATCGGCGAAGCCGCACGCATTCTCGGAGTCGAATTTCAAACAGTCAGAGTCGAGGCAAAAATTACGATCGATGCCACCGAACTCGGCGATCTTTTAGCCCTGGGCAACATTCCTCATCGCTGGGGATGGGAATTGCAATCCGAATTCAACGAACCAAGCGCTCCGCCTGAACCCAACGAACTGACTCAAACCTACCCCGTTCAAGCGCCAACCTGGGTAGTCGTAATGCAGGATTTTGGCGAGGCAGAAGCACCAGAAATTCCCGAACCTGAACATTACAATCCCGACTTATTCGAGAAAGCTTGGCAAAACTATGGCGCTGAAGCATTTTTGAATTACGGACGGCTTCCCGGCGATCGCTTCATGATCAACTGGCCCATCTCTGGCAACGACTACGGTGAGAATCCCAATCGGCTACTCGATCGCTCAACTCGCCTCGAATTCCATGAAGAAGCAAAAATCCACTCTCTCGCTTTCGCCCACTTTATCCAAACCAAATTAGGGCGCAGATACGGACTCGCCGAAAACACCTTTCCGAATGGCACTGCCTTTGCTCTGCATCCCTATTATCGAGAAAGCCGCCGTCTCATCGGTATCACCACCCTGCGCGAACAAGATCTGCTTCCCAAAGGACAAGTTGCCCCACTCCCCTACCAAGTCGATGCGATCGGCTGTGAATACGCCGAAAATTTCTGCCAAGCGATCGCCATTGGCAACTACGCCAACGACCACCACTATCCGAGCGGCGACATTCCATTAAAATCAAAATCCATCCGCTGGGGCGGGCGTTGGACAGGAACCCCCTTCACGATTCCTTACACCTGCTTGATTCCGAAGGAAATCGACAATTTTCTAGTCTGTGAGAAAAACATCTCCGTCACCCACATCGCCAACGGCGCAACTCGGCTTCAACCGCTCGTTTTAGGAATTGGGCAAGCCGCAGGTATGGCAGCCGCTCTTTGCATCGAACAAATCTGTCATCCCCGTCATTTAGATGTGCGATCGCTGCAACTCGCCTTACTCACCGATGCGATCGCGCCCACCGCAATTTTTCCTCTGTTCAATTTGTCACCTAAACACCCAGAATGGCTCGTCTGGCAGCAATACTATCTCGACCATCCAGAAAGTTATCCGACAAACGGTGAATGTCCCGCCAGTAAAAGCATTCAAGCACCTAGCGACCAAGCTAAACCATTCAATGGAATTTTCCACCGCAAAGGAGTACAAGACTATACATTAAAATCTACAGAACCATCCCAGACTGAATGGCTGATCGTCACAGTAGATCCCGAAGTCAACGCTCAACTACAGAAAATTCAGACCGGACAATCACTGAGTGGTTTAGGTAAATTTAATCAGTCTGGAAATTGGATTTTAGTAGAAGCGCTGAATACGGATAATCAACACTACCCTGAAGCGTTTGTCAAGTAGGTGCGACTACCGAATTTGAGTTTTCAGCCATTTTTTGTCCTGATGTGATGCCCAAAATTGTGAAGAAAGGGGTATCAACACTGAGGACGTAAAATATGCGCGCTCAAACTTTGGTTGCACTCTTTAGCTGGCTCATTGGAGCAGTTGCTATCGGTTCTTACACCACCGAGCGTTTCTTCCCCGCCGCCTCTCAGTTAAACGCCCCTCAACTGATTCCACACACACTTGCCCATCGGGGCAGCGGACGGATCGAAACCCAACTCGAACAGATGAACTTTCTCATCTAATTTTCTCAATCTCAGCTTTTCAATCTGAACAGTTTACATTGAGCTTCCAAACTGTGTGGAGATCGCTTTTCTAGAGGGTCGATCTCCCTCTTTAATTTTTTTCCATCGACGATCGCAGTCTATTCCCTGACGAAGCACTATAAGACCCAACTGTTGAGTTTTCAGCGAGAGTTGGGCACGTTCAAAAAAGCAATTTTATCGAAATCTATTAAAGATAAAATTGTTAACGTATGCCAACGATGAAGTTTTGCTCTGTATTGAGAGAATTCCTGTTGAAATACAGACTCTCGCTGTAGACTGGATTTCGGCATCGTTTTGATTGTATTCGTGTTCTTTGTTTCAGCGGTGGCGCGATCGATATGACAAATGACCTAGATCTGATCAAACTTCTCAGCCCTAGTGCAATGGATCAGATTATGTTGTATCTGGCGTTTAGCGCAATGCGAACGGGCGGTCATCGTCATGGCGCATTCCTAGACGCAGCCGCAACAGCTGCCAAGTGCGCGATTTACATGACTTACTTGGAGCAAGATGGCAACATCCGGATGACGGGTCATCTGCACCACATCGAACCCAAACGAGTAAAGGCGATCGTGGAAGAAGTCAGACAAGCTCTTACCGAAGGCAAACTCTTGAAAATGCTAGGGTCACAAGAACCTCGGTATTTGATTCAGTTACCCTACGTCTGGATGGAGCAATACCCCTGGCAACCGGGACGCTCACGAGTTCCTGGAACCAGTTTGACTTCTGAAGAAAAGCGCCAAATCGAACAGAAATTGCCCAACAATCTGCCCGATGCCCAACTGATCAACTCCTTTCAGTTTTTAGAACTCATCGAGTTTCTGAATACGCGATCGCAAGAAGATCTTCCACCTGAGCAGCGAATGCCCTTGAGTGAAGCACTGGCAGAGCACATCAAGCGCCGCCTGCTTTACTCTGGAACCGTCACTCGCATCGAGTCGCCTTGGGGAATGCCTTTCTATGCGCTCACCCGAGCATCTTATTCACCTGAAGACCAAGAAGAACGCGCTTATGTCATGATTGAAGACACAGCGCGATTTTTTCGCTTGATGCAAGACTGGGCAAAGCGAGAAGATCAGGTCATGCGCGTCTTAGAAGAATTAGATATTCCAGACGATCGCGTGAGAGATGCGATCGCAGAGCTTGACGAGATATTACGCAACTGGGCCGATCGGTATCATCAAGAAGGTGGAAAACCATTTGTCGTGCAGATGGTATTTGGTTCAACCGAAACGTAAGCAGTTTAGACTATTACGCAATTTAAACTTTTGCAACTGTCTGAAAGATAGCGTCAACTCCCCAGAGTAAACTAGGCAATGATTCTAGGATGAAGCGGTCTAGTATCGTCGAAGCTTAGAACTACAGATGATGCCAAATCATAAGCACTAATCTGGAGCCTTCCATAATATGTCTCATACGGTCAAAATTTACGACACCTGCATTGGGTGTACACAGTGCGTTCGTGCTTGTCCTACGGACGTTCTAGAAATGGTTCCCTGGGATGGGTGCCGTGCGGGTCAAATCGCATCGTCACCGAGAACAGAGGACTGTGTTGGCTGCAAACGTTGCGAAACGGCTTGCCCGACGGACTTCCTCAGCATTCGGGTTTACTTGGGTGCTGAAACGACTCGCAGTATGGGTCTGGCTTACTAAGTTTGTCTTATTAAGCAAAACTTCATACAGCAATCATTTTTCATTTATGTGGGTTCAAAGTTATGGGGGCAAATTGCCCTCATTTTTTTGTTTTCAATCGAAGCAGATTAGCCTTTGCAGGCTTCTAATCCCTCTCAACTCTAATCGCGAATTCAAGCACCCAACAAGATTATAGAAGCTGTTGAAAAAGTATCTATTGATTGTTCTCTCGGATCGAATTGGGTTCGTACAAAATAATGCGATTGCCGTCAGGATCATAGGCATAGGCTTCGCGTCCATGAGACACCGTGCGAATCTCACTGATAAACGCATCAATGCGATCGAGTAAAGCGATCGCCTCTTCCAACTTTTCAATCTGCACACACAAACTTACGGCTGGAAATAAGGTAATCGGCGCTTTCTCTGGCGATTCCTCAACCGTTGGGCGATAAATGCCGAGCCGGATACCAAATGCTTCAAATTCTGCATATTTTTCAGGCGTGAAAATCTGCGGCTCTTGCTGAAAAAGTTGCTGATAAAAGTTGACAGACCGATCGAATTGTGAGGCTGCGATCGTAACCCACGCTTTTTGGATGCGCATAAAAATCCCCTTCCAGACATAAATTCATTTTGGAACAAAACGTTAGATTGAGAGAGAACAGTATTGAGGAAACTGCGATGACCGCTACACTCTCTGCGCCTCAGTCGGTAACATCTTGGCTAGGAGATGAAGGAGAAGATTTACTCACCTATCAAGCCAAAGTTTCTAAGGATTTATTGCATTTGCCGGGTCCCGATTTTCTCGATCGCGTTTTTGTTCAAAGCGATCGCTCTCCCCAAGTGCTTCGGAGTTTGCGCCAGCTTTATTCATTTGGAAGGTTAGCAAATACAGGTTATATTTCGATTTTGCCTGTTGATCAAGGGATTGAACATTCAGCCGGAGCTTCGTTTGCCCCGAATCCGATCTACTTTGATAGTGAAAATATTATCAAACTCGCGATCGAAGGGGGATGTAATGCAGTTGCAACAACGCTTGGCGTACTCGGCAGCGTTTCACGGAAATATGCGCACAAAATCCCCTTCATTGTCAAGCTCAATCACAATGAGCTACTCACCGTTCCCAATCAGTACGACCAAATCATGTTTGCATCTGTTGAACAGGCTTGGAACTTGGGAGCGGTTGCAGTTGGGGCAACGATTTACTTTGGGTCTGAAAATTCAACTCGACAGATTCAAGAAGTGAGTCAAGCGTTTGCGTTAGCGCATGAATATGGCATGGCAACGATTCTTTGGTGCTATCTGCGCAACAGTGCATTTAAGCAGGATAAAGACTATCATCTCGCAGCAGATTTGACTGGACAGGCGAATCATTTGGGAGTCACGATCGAAGCTGACATCATTAAGCAAAAACTGCCAGAAATCAACGGCGGCTATGCTGCAGTTGCGAAAGCGACCGGGGAAAGTTATGGCAAAACTGATCCAAAAGTGTATAGCGAACTGACGACAGATCACCCGATCGATTTAACGCGCTATCAGGTGCTCAATTGCTATGCAGGTCGAGCAGGATTGATTAATTCGGGCGGTGCTTCGGGTAAAAATGATTTTGCAGAAGCGATTCGGACTGCTGTGATTAACAAGCGAGCAGGCGGAACTGGATTGATCTCTGGACGCAAGACATTCCAACGCCCCTTTGACGAAGGCGTGAAACTGTTCCATGCGATTCAAGATGTTTATCTCTCGCCTGAAATTACGATAGCTTAAATCAAGATTGGTCAATCCATCGCTGCAAGATCGGATTGACCAGTTCCGGCGCTTCATCTTGGGGACAGTGCCCAACATTTGGAAGTTCGATAAATTCTTTCACCTGGGGATATTCTGCAAATTTGCGGGCTAACTTGATCGGTTCCCAAGGGTCTTTCTCACCCCACAGCACGATCGCGCGACACGGCAATTTTGGAAACAGATCTTCAGGCAAAGGCCCTGTGGAATATCCGGTAAACGCAACGAAAACAGCGGCTGCACCTTCATCGCTCGCTGCACCAAGCAAAAGCTCAACTAATTCATCAGTCACAGCTTCTGATCGCGCATAAGCCTTGAGCAAAATATTTCTGACCGCTTTTGGCTTGGCAACTTGCTTGAAAAACCATTCTCCGAAGGCTTGATTTTTCAAAACTTTCTGTAAAATTGGCGCTCCAATTCGTTTTACCCAGGGTTGGGTTGCTCGATATCGTTCATGTAAAAGCCGTAGTGAACAGTTGAGCAACGCTAGCGATCGCGCAATTTCGGGATGATCGACTGCAGCCTGCATGACCACAATACAGCCGATGGAATTCCCGACTAAAACTGCAGGCTCTCCAACAATTTCACGACAGAAATCAGCAATCTGGTTGCCCCAAGTTTCAAAGGTATATTCGATTTCTTCAAGGGGTTTAGGTTTTGCAGATTTGCCGAACCCAATCAAGTCGATCGCATAAACGCGACAGGTTTTTGCAAGCTCGGGAATGTTCTTACGCCAGTGAAAAAAAGAAGCCCCAAATCCATGCACTAAAACAACAGGCGTTCCCTCAGTTCCTTGAGTTTGATAGGCAATTTCAAATCCTTGCCAGTTCCAGGTTTTGTATTCGATCGCAACTGTCGGAGCCGTCACCATTTTCCCTGTTCCCAAAATGCCTCTTTACAAACTGTAACGATTTTTTGGACATTCGGGGTCGCCAAATTTCTGCAAATGTCGGATTTTGCAGAAAGCTGGTCTATAACTAAGAGGGCAAAACGTCTCAGTTGTTACACTCCAAAGCACTATGGACAGTCCACTTATCGGCAAATATGCACCCGACTTTGAACTCCCCGGTACAGATGGAGCGATTCATCATTTAGCCCGTTACCTTGAACAGCACCAGGCGATCGTGGTGGTGATCATGTGCAATCACTGCCCGTATGTGAAACTGTATCTCGATCGGCTCAAACAACTTCAAACTGAGCTTAAACCTCAAGGTGTAACCTTGATCGGCATCAATCCCAACGATTCGGATCAATTTCCCGAAGATAGCTACGAAAAGATGCAATCCTTTGCAACAGCGCATCAACTTAATTTTTTGTATCTGCGGGATATGAATCAAGATGTCGCTCATGCCTTCAAAGCTGTAAAAACTCCGCAGGTGTATCTGCTCAACAAGCAAGGCATTGTCTGCTACGCAGGCGCGATCGATGATAATGCTCAAACCCCTGAAGCGGTTCAGCATCAATATTTGAAAAATGCGATCGCATCACTGCTCAACCATCAACCCATTTCACCCACTTCAACTGATCCCGTCGGATGCTCTGTGAAATGGCGCAATTAATCGATCAAGCTTGTCCATACTGAGGGCAAACGATCGAGGTTAAGCAGCATGGATCTGAGTGTTGTGATCTGTACTTACAACGGTGCAGGACGAATTGGACAAGTTTTAGACGGAGTGCGATCGCAAGTTCAAACAGAGTCGATTACTTGGGAAGTTCTAGTCATTGATAACAACAGTCAAGATCACACAAAACAGGTGGTCGAAGCTTATCCAGAAGTACGCTATGTGTTTGAGGCGAAGCAAGGCACGGCTTTTGCGCGATCGAGAGCGGTCAAAGAAGCACAAGGACAATGGATCGCTTTTATTGATGACGATACAGTACCCGATGAAAACTGGGTCGCGCAGGCTTACCAATTCACGCAGACACATCCAGAGATTGGTGCATTTGGGGGACAGATTCATCCAGAGTACGAAGTTGAGCCACCCAGTGGAATTGGAAAAATTGCGCCTTATTTAGCGATCGTAGAACGCGGATCGAAGCCACATCGATACGATCGAGTTTTACCTCCTGGAGCAGGATTAGTGGTGCGGCGGCAAGTTTGGCTCGATCATATGCCCGAGAAATTGGTCTTAGTCGGACGAACAACAGCAACAATGCTGGCAAGTGAAGATATTGAAGCCATTTTGCACATTCAGAATTCAGGACATGAAATCTGGTACAACCCCGAAATGCACCTTTATCATCAGATCCCCAAATGGCGAACTGAGAAATCGTACTTATTGAAGTTAATTAAAGGCGTAGGACTGGCTCGGCATCAGATTCGCATGACTCGCTGGCAGGCTTGGCAACGTCCATTGATCACGCCGATTTATTTGCTGAATGATTTGAGAAAGCTGATGACTCATTGGGTAAAATTCGGGCGATCACAGAATTTAGAAGTCGTTTGTGAACAGCAATTGTTACTTAGTAGTTTGGTCAGTCCATTCTATTTGAGACGCTTGAACTTAAAAGAATGAAACTCTTAATCCAACATACACATCGCCCCGATGAGATTGCAGGCGTTGTCACTTATATTGATGCGATCGTACCCGGTCTAAATGCTAACGGGGTAGAAACAAAAGTGCTGTCAACCCAGACAGAATCGATTATCTCCTGGATTTCAGAGATTTTTTGGGCAGATGTTGTGCATATGAATTCTAATCACTTAGGATTCGCATTACTCTGTAAGTTATTGGGTAAAAAAATCGTTATTAAATATCATTATTTATTCTATATTTCGACTCATTTTCATTACGAAAAAATGACTTTTTGGCAACGATTCAAGTTTGAACTGATTCAGACTTTGCCGAAGTCAAATTATCCCCTGAAATGGAAGTTGCATACTTTTGTAAAATGGGCAAGATTAGCAACTCGTTTGGGGACAGCGCTTTTAAGCGATCGACATGCTGCCTGTAGCCAGTTTTTAGCAGAATCCCATAGTTTTCCTTGGAAAGTTGAGGCGTTAAATTATCCGATCGCGTCTGCATCAGACAAGAAAACCCTGGCAGATCTCGACCAGCCTTACACATTTACGTATGTCGGTCGCCTCAGTACTGATAAAGGCGTTGATCTCTTGCTCAGAGCCACCAAGCTGATCGAAGCTGAGAATTTCAAAGTCAACATTATTGGCAGTGGTCAGGATTTAGAGCGATTGACAGAATTGGTCAAAGAGTTGCAAATTCAAGATCGGGTTGAATTCTTAGGTCGTCGCTCTGGCAAAGAAGTTTTAGAAATTGTGCGATCGTCGTTGGCATTAATTGCGCCTTCTCGCTGGCAAGAACCCGCTGGATATGTAGCCCTAGAAGCTTCGAGTGTACGGACTTGCTCGATCGTTGCAAGAGTCGGAGGTTTACCCGAGATGGCAGGAGAGTCAAATTTGCTCTTCGAGCGTGAAGATTACAAGACTTTAGCTCAGCATATGCAGACTTGTTTAGACAATCCCAGTCAAGCTTTAGAGCGAGGCGAGCTAGCGCATCAATATATTTCTGAACAATTTACTTCCGAGAAAGCTGTACGAGAATTGCTTGAATTGTGTCGTTAGCCCAAGTTAAATTCCTTCACCGCAGGCAAGAAGTTCGCATTTTCGTGACTTGAGCGACTTAATTTAATCAAAACAAAGCGCTGAATCGGAGTCAGTTCTGCCCATTGGGATTGAGCGATCGTAACTCCTGCGTCTTGAGCTTTCTGCGTCACACTCTCAGGAATTGTATTTGCATCATTCCACTGTGGATTCGGATCGAGTGCTAAATCGGTCGCAGTTTCTCCAGTACGCTGTTCAACGAGCTGATGCAAGAGATCGTGATAGGTGCGAATCTCAGACTCAGAACTGCATGGAGTCTCGATCGTTTGATAGCGATCGGCTTCAGTAAACTTATTCCACTGATGTAATTTCAATTTGACTCCGCATGTATCCAACTTGAAGCGCACAATCATCGGAATGCAGCGCAGCGAATCGACAAAATCAGTTTCAAATTGAAAGAAAAGACTCATAAAATTTGCCTTTAGTGATTACTTTTCGGAGCAACATTTCGCACAATCCAATAACTAATAGATAGCGCAAAAATTGCTGTAGCCAAAGCAATGAGATCAATTCCAGCCGTTTTCTCTAAATCGAGAATGATAATTTTTCGAGCGACTGCGATTAAGGAAGTGACAATTACTAACTCTACTTGAATCACATGTTTTTTCAGGTAGGCAGTAATGTTTTCTAAAATCTCAAACGCGATCAAAACGTTTAGAAATAGACCAAATGTTGTGAATAAAATTTTTCCTGATTCTTCGCTTGGAAAAGGCGAAGAAAGTTTAATAAACAAGAAAGTTCCTAATTGAAAGACTGCTAGAAAAATCACCAGCAGCATCATAATCGAGAGGATCTTCGAGACCCATGTCTCGACACGCCCCAGGAGTCCGAGAAAATTGTCATCTTTCATGAATTCCCGCACCGATTTCAACAGGGGATGCCGCATAAATACTTACCGTCTCTACTGTTGTGAGCATACCGAAGGCAGGGATCGGAGTAAAGAGAAGAGTAAGTTTCCGAACATGAGGGATTCTATCAGGAGCAATTGAGCAAAGTCTATAGTTACCGAATCGTACTTTTCTCAATACCAGCAAAGTACGGATGATTTTATAAAATTCGGCTACCAGACGCTAGCTCGAATAAAAATATGCGATCGAGATCAAATCGCAGCGGTAAGCGATCGCCGACTTTCACATCCAATCTTGGAGCAGCTTGCAGATTCAACGCTCGTCCTTCCAGCATGACTCGCAGTAGAATCTCACGTCCTAAAGGCTCAATTACGCTAACAGTACCGAAACAATGCGGGTTTTCCGCATCGATCGCAATATGTTCCGGGCGAATTCCCAAATCGTATTGACCTGGCGCTACCTTCAGTGAAGCAGGAATGGCATGATTGCCGATGCGAAACTCTACCCCCGTGAACGTCACAGGAATGAGATTCATCGGAGGACTTCCCAGAAAAGTCGCAACCATGCGATTGATAGGTCGATCGTAAATTTGCTGCGGTGTCCCAACCTGCTGAATTCTTCCTCGATCGAGCACGACAATCTGATCGGCAAGCGTCATTGCTTCTACTTGGTCGTGTGTGACGTAAATTGTAGTGATTCCGACTTGCTGATGTAACTGTTTTAATTCGGTTCGAGTTCCGTCTCGCAACTGGGCATCAAGGTTTGAAAGCGGCTCATCTAAGAGAAAGACTTGGGGTTGACGGGCGATCGCGCGACCGAGGGCGACGCGTTGCTGCTGCCCACCGGATAATTGTCTTGGTTTGCGATCGAGGAGATGACTAATTTCTAAAATTCTGGCAACCGTTTCGACTCGAGCTTGAATTGAAGATGCCTCCACCTGACGCATCTTCAGCCCAAACGCAATATTCTCTGCCACGCTCATATGGGGATATAGCGCGTAATTTTGGAATACCATTGAGACATCGCGTTGACGTGCCGGAACTTGATTCACCAAGCGATCGCCAATGTACAAATTTCCTGAAGTCGCGGTTTCCAACCCTGCGATCGTTCTTAAAATCGTCGATTTCCCACAGCCAGACGGTCCAACCAGCACCCAAAATTCACCATCGGGAATCTTAAAACTGATGTCTTCGATCGCGGCGGATTTGCTAAAGCGGCGAGTAATCCCGTCAAGCTGTACAGTTGCCATAGGAAATATCTATCTTTGATAGTAAAACTTACGTAAAGCTTGAAGTGCCCAGTCTATCTTAAGGGACATTATTTTAATACCATTGTAAATTAATGTTGTTTAGTAGACTTCAGTTTAAGGATTTTGGTGAATCAGAGTTCCAGTTTAAATTCGTTACAGGTTCTGATTGTGGAAGATGAAGCGGTAACGCGGACAGCGTTGACAGTTCTTCTAGAATATCAGGGCGGAATCGTCACGGCTGTCGGCTCCGTACAAGAGGGAATTCAAGCTATCAAATCCGGCTTAGAGCCAGAGGTGTTGGTCAGTAATATTCGTCTTCCAGATGGCAATGGAGCCAGAGTCTTAGAGGCAATTCGCAGGCAGTATGTCGATCGCCCTAGAGTCGCGATCGCATTGACGGGCGAAGAGATCGAAGCGATTCGAGTCGATCCAGAGTCAGCAGGATTTCAGGTGTATTTGTCTAAGCCATATGATTCGAGAATTTTATTGAGTACGATCGCCCGATTGATGCGGTAAAGTTGCGACTGAGCGGTTTTCTTAGAAGTTATGTCGCAATACATTCTCAAGCGGCTTTTGGGGCTAATCCCGGTGCTATGGGGGATTACGCTGGCAGTGTTTCTATTGTTGCGGTTCATTCCGGGTAATCCCGCAGTTGTCTTAGCGGGAGAACGCGCAACTCCTGAACAGATTGCAGCTTTAACGACTCAACTTGGGCTAGATCAACCCCTATTTTTGCAATATTTTACCTTTGTCGGAAATTTGTTGCAGTTGAAATTTGGCACTAGCATTTTGACTGGGATTCCAGTCTTAGACGAGATTCGGACAAGATGGGCAGCGACTTTTGAATTGTCGATCGCAGCAATGTTGATCGCGATCGTGATCGGCATTCCAGCGGGAATCATCGCAGCGGTTCAGAAAAATCGCTGGCAGGATCAATTGACGATCGCGGGATCGCTAATCGGCGTTTCCCTTCCAGTCTATTGGTTAGGATTGCTGCTGATTTATTTTTTCTCAGTCACATTGCGATGGTTGCCGCCGGCTGGCAGGATCAGCGTTGGCATTGATTTTCAACCGATAACAGGTTTTTATGTTCTCGATGCGATCTGGCAACTCAATCCAGCGGCGTTCATTGATGTAATCACGCACTTGATTCTGCCTGCATTGACATTAGGTACGATTCCACTAGCGATCGTGGCAAGGATTACTCGCAGTGCCATGCTCGAAGTGTTGAATCAAGACTACATTCGCACCGCGAAAGCCAAAGGCTTACCCGATCGCATCGTGATTTGGCGACATGCGTTAAAAAATGCGCTCTTACCAATCAACACAACGATCGGGCTGCAATTTGGAACGCTATTAAGCGGCGCAATTTTGACCGAGACGATCTTCTCCTGGTCAGGAATTGGCTCGTGGATTTACGAGGGAATTTTGGCGCGAGATTATCCCGTCGTACAGGGTGGCGTTGTGTTTATTGCGATCGTATTTGTATTGATCAATTTACTGGTGGATTTGTCTTACGCGATCGTCGATCCGAGGGTGCGGTATGAATGACTTGAGATCGATACGGCGATTCTGGCAATCCATGTCGGGCAGAATTGGACTGGGTTTGACCGTGTTTCTCTTTGCGATCGCGCTGCTTGCTCCGATTTTGCGTCCTTATCGTCCGAGCAGAAATTTCCAAGACCGATTGCTCCCTCCAAGCCTGACGCATCTTTTTGGAACCGATGGACTGGGGCGCGACCTCCTGACTGGTGTATGGTATGGCATTCAAACCTCATTGCTGATCAGTCTCGTCTCCGTTGGAATTGGTGCTCTGATTGGTTTAACTTTGGGTATCTTGGCAGGTTATTTTCGCGGTTGGATTGATGCAGTTCTAAGCTGGATGACCGATATTTTGTTGGCATTTCCATCGATTTTGTTCGCGATCGCGATCGTAACTGTCACCGTTAATCCAAGTCTTCAGACTGTGATATTTGCGGTTGGAGTGGTGCAAATTCCGACATATATTCGGCTCACTCGCAGTGTCGTTCTGTCGTTAAGAGAGCAGGAATTCGTGCAGGCAGCGAAAGCATTAGGAGCAACAACGCCGCAGATTATTTTGCGACACATTTTGCCCGGCAGTTTAGCGCCGATGATCGTGCAAGCTTCTTTGTCGTTAGGAACCGCAACTTTAGAAGCAGCAGGACTGGGATTTTTAGGATTGGGCGCGCCACCGCCGACTCCAGAACTGGGCACGATGTTGGCGGATGCATTTCGAGATGGCTATTTACGGACTGCTCCTTGGACAACCATTTTTCCAGGGATCGCGATTACCCTGATCGTGTTAGCGTTTAATTTACTTGGAGATGGATTACGCGACGGATTTGATCCCCGATCAAGATAATTTGCAGTTTATGGAAGACATTAACGTTCTACTGGAAGCGCTCAAAGATCCCAACGAAGATGTGCGAGCAGATGCAACTCAGGCATTATGGCAGATTTGGTTTGCTCAAAAGGGTGTGACTGGACTGCAAACGCTCCAACGCGCCCAAGTGCTGCTGGAATCGGGGCAGGCACTTGAGGCAGAAACTATTTTGAGTGAATTAATCGAACATCAGCCCGATTTTGCTGAGGCGTGGAATCGCCGTGCTGTATTGTATTTCGTGCAGCAGCAATATCGAAAAGCGATCGCCGATTGCGAAAAAGCGATCGAACTCAATCCCATTCATTTTGGAGCGCTGCATGGGTTGGGACTCTGTTACGCTGCGATCGGAGATTATCGAGATGCCATTGCCGCATTTCGGCAAGCTTTGGAAATTCAGCCTTACGCGATCGAGAATCAGCGCCTAATTTTGGAATGTACCGCCAAATTAAGCTAAGAACACTTTTAAATCTGTCACAAGGAGTAACTCAGATTAGAAGAAGTATGCCAATATAGAGTCGTGTGAGGAGTAAGTTACAAAATCGCAAAAGCCCTTGAAGTCGAAACACGGCCAGACGTTCAAGGGCTTTTGTTTGTCTTGATTCAGAATTTTAGATTTTTCGTCAAGCTTCTTTTGATTTGCGACTGCGGTAAGTGCGGCGGCGAACCAGAAATTCAGGAATATCAATTTTGAGATCTTGATGGAACGGATTCGATCGCGCTGTAGATTTCAAATCCGGTGGGGCAGAAGTATCGATCGTTGCTAGTAGTTCAACAATTTCAGTTGGAAGGTCTTGATCGCCTAGCAGTTGTTTGAGTGCGATCGCTTTATCCTGCAAGACCTGAAAGCGCGTTTTCCAATGTTGAACTGCCGTTTCGTACTCGCTTGCCTGTTGGGCTTGGCTAAGAATTTGTTCCTGCATTTCGGCAGCTTGACTCTCTAGTTCTGTCATTCGGCTCTGGCTTTGTTCGCGATCGGCTTCCAGTTCTTGACAGACCTGCTGCATCAGCGCTTGCGTCGTCATCTGCCGAGCAATTCGCCCTTCGAGCGTTTCAACTTGAGTTTCTAATTCCGTAATCCGAATCTGTGCAGATTGTTTCTGCTCCTCCAAATCTTGAATCTGCTGGCGGCGCAGTTGCAAATCAGCCTGCAGTACTTGAATTTGTTGCCCCAGTGCAGAAGGTTCGCCTACATCACTTTGAATTTGCGTTTTCAACGCATCCAATTCTGCCGCATCTAACAGAATTTGATAATCTCGCTCTCGTTGCTGTGCCTGTTGGACTTTGGCTTCAAGTTCTGCTTTTTGTTGGGCAAATTGCAGCTTGAGATGGTGAATTGCCTGTTGTTGAACATTGGCGATTTCTTCAGTCGAAGCCAATTGACGTTCCAGAAATCGTTGATCGACAATCTGCGATCGCAAGTCACTTAAACTTGCGATCGACTGATCCAACGCCAGTTCTAAATCCCGAATGCGACGCTGTTGAGTTTGAACTTGATCTTGAAGCTGCAATAATTCTGGCGTGACCGAACTGGGAGGAGAATCCTCTGGGATCAAACTAAGTTGCTCTGGGCACTCCGACACGGATCGCTCCTCCCAAATCCTTGCCTATTTATTATAGTTTCAGATTCTCGGTTCCTCAGGTAATTTTGCTACTTCGGGGGGATCAACACGATTCAGTGACCAACGATATTCGATCGGAATATTTTTGCGTTCTAACTCACCTTCAAAATGCTTTTGTTGGGATAAGGCTTTCCGCAGAGCAATAATTAATTGCTGCACCTGCTCTCGCTGACCCGATCCCACGGCAAACATGGTTTGACGCTCTAACAGTTGCAGCAGCAACTCATAATGAATATGCGATGGAAGAGGTATCGGTTCCATGAATTAAAGTGACGAAGGGACAATAAGAAAAGAGCGACATTCTTCTGACTCTAAACGGTTAAGCTCACAGAACTCAAGAGATCACTCTAAAGAATTAACCTGCGAGCAGTCTAGCGCCAAATCACTCAATCTTGAATTAGCTGTGCAAGAGCTTGTCCCGGATCGGGCTGTTTGACTAACGATTCCCCGATCAAAACGGCTGAAGCGCCAGCTTTCCCGACTCTCGCTAAGTCTTCAGCCGTGTAAAGCCCTGACTCACTGACTACTGTAATGTTTCTTGCAGATAAAGTCGTCAGACGTGCTTGCAAAATGTCTTCTGTCGTTTTCAAATCGACTGAAAAGTCTTTGAGGTTGCGATTATTAATGCCAATCAGCGTAGCTCCATCAAGATTGAGAACGCGATCGAGTTCGGCTAAGGTATGCACCTCAATTAGAGCGGTCATACCGAGCGCTTTCACAATTTTGAGAAAATATTGCAAATCTTGATCTGACAGCACTGCTGCAATCAGTAAAACCGCATCTGCACCATGCAGCCTTGCCCACTGCATTTGATAGGGATAAATGATGAAATCCTTGCACAAGAGTGGGATATCAACGACTTCGCGGATTTGAGCGAGATATTGGAAGCTGCCCTGGAAAAACTTAGTGTCGGTCAGAACAGAGAGACAAGATGCGCCGCCGGATTGATAGGATTTTGCGATCGCAACCGGATCGAAATCTTCACGGATAACACCTTTGCTTGGAGAAGCTTTTTTTACTTCGGCGATCACCGCAGGTTTCTTGGGGTTGTTTCTTAAAGCCGCGAGAAAGTCTTTCGGAGCGGGGGCATCTTTGAGTTTGCGTTGCAGTTCGCTGAGGGGCAGCTTTTCCCGAAGTTGATCAACTTCAGTTTCCTTATGCCAAATGATTTCTTCAAGAATGTTGGCAGGTTCGCTGTTGGGTGTTTTGATTTGATAGCGCAGTTCTTCAACAGCGATAGATGGGTTCGGGGGACGACGACGAATTTCCATAGCGTGGGTTCAGGTTAGGAAAGGATTGGATCAAATTGAGAATTTTCTGAAGAGCCTCCTAAATCCCCAATTTGAAGAACTTTGAGAAGAAAGATTTCCCGAATTTCAAGAAGTTTTCAATCAAAGTTCCCCGATGTTGAGCATCTAGGAGGCTAAAACTGACTGGAATAAAGCCACAATCAATGTGCGGCTGCCCGCTTGTACGCCTCATCCAGAATTTCTGACAACGTTGGATGGGTATGTACCAAGAATGCCAACGTATTGACCGATTCGCGTTTTGCGATCGCATTCGCCGCTTCCTGAATCAAATCAGCCGCGTGTAGTCCAATAATGTGAACCCCTAAAAGTTCGCCGTTATCTTTGCGGAACACGATTTTGGCAATACCTTCAGCGTCACCCTCAGCCAACGCTTTCGCATTGCCCTTAAAGTAGGTTCTTGCCACTGCGACTTCAAATCCTTCCGCTTTCGCGAGGTCTTTTGCCTGCGGTTCAGTTAATCCAACAAAGCTAATTTCTGGATGCGTAAAGGCAGCAGCCGGAATCGATCGATAATCAATCTCTCGGGTTCGACCGCACATATTTTCGATGGCAATGATTCCTTGAGCAGAAGCCGCGTGAGCCAGCATCATTTTCCCAGTCGCATCCCCAATCGCCCATAGATGCGGCACAGGCTTGCCGTCTGACAAAACTTGCATCTTGTCATTCACCGGAATAAACCCGCGATTGAGTTCCACTCCAACTGATTCTAAGCCCATGTCGTTCGCGGCAGGCACTCGCCCGGCTGCAACCAAGCAAGCATCGACTTCGAGCACATCGACGAGTTCTTTCGTTTTTGCGTCAATTAGCTCGATCGTCACTGGCGATCCAGGTGTGACTTTCGCGGCAAACACTCCAACTTTCGTTTCCACATCGCGGGGAGTAATCAAAATCCGCTGCGCTAACTTGGCAATATCTGGATCAAATCCTGGCATCAATTGATCCAGACCTTCGATCATGGTGACTTCACAGCCCAGAGCCGTATAAACATCGGAAAATTCTAATCCGATATACCCACTCCCGACGATCGCAATCCAAGGCGGCAACGATTCCAACTTAATCGCATCATCGCTGGTAAAAACAGTTTTGCCGTCCACTTGCACACCCGGCGGCACAAACGGAATTGACCCCGGAGCCAGAATAATATTCTCCGCCGTAATCGTTTTCTCACCTTCTGGGGTGGAGACAATCAATTTTTGCGCACCTGCGACTTTGGCATGACCTTGAATCACATCGACATTCAGACGTTTCAGACTCCCAATTAAGCCTTCACGCTGTTTATTGACCAAATTCTGAGCATGTTGCGCGATCGCAGCCCGGTCAAAGGAAACATCTCCCACATCAACGCCTAATGCCTTGAGATGGTCTGTCTGCTGCAATTCTCTCACTCGTCCTGATGCGGCAAGCAGTGCTTTAGAGGGAATGCAGCCGCGATTCACACAAGTCCCGCCCATATCTGCTGCTTCCACGATCGCAGTTTTCAGACCACAATCAACGGCATGAAGCGCCGCTCCATGACCACCCACGCCCGCGCCTACAATCACTAAATCATAATCGTGAGCCACAGTCCCCTCCCGTTCTTAATGCCTATTTATTCTCAACCGTGAAGCGCCCATTCGACAATACGATTTTTCTAAAATGGCATCCCTCGATTCCGAACTGGGCATCCTGATTCAAGCGGAGCCACCGTGGAAATTGGAGTATTCCCGTTGAAGCTCAAGTTCGAGTTTCAACCCGTTTAGGAGTCAAGATATGGATCATCAACAGCGAGAATTACGTCGTGCTGCGGCTCAAGCGTTTGCAGAATCGCTCAATAAGCTGGAGCAAACAATTTGGTCGCCTGAAGATGAGCCAACCCCTGCAAGCTGCCCAATCGATTTAGAACAAGCCGTAGCAGAAATCGAGCAACTTATTCAAGCTCAAGAAGCGACTTCCGAAAAAAAGCTGCCTCCCGAGTAGAAAGACAGCTTTCTCCATTTAGGTAATGTAGCAGCTTGGCGCTTTCAACTTTTGAAGATCGCGCCCCTTACTCAGAAAGACAGCAATGTATCGGGAGTTCTTCCCGAATCTTACTCTTCTGCTTCGGTTGCAATTTCGGTTGTGATTTCGGTTGCGATTTCCTCGGCTGCGATTTCAGCTTCAATCTCATCCTCAATCATTCCCCCTTCTTCAGAGGTAGCAGGCACTAGAGCAACGGCTGCGATCGCATCATCTTCATCCAATCGCTGTACACGTACCCCTGTCGCTGCCCGCGACTGAGATGAAATCGCATCCACAGATTGCCGAATGATAATGCCGCGATTTGTGATCAGCATCATTTCATCGCCTTCGTTCACAATATGCAGGGCAGATAAGGTATCTCCAGGCTTACGGAATTTCGTTGCCACAATTCCCATGCCTGCTCGATTTTGCAGTCGGAACTGTTTCACGGGAACCCGCTTACCATAGCCTCCTGTTGTAATCACAAGTGCCCAAGGCCCGGATTGAGGCGGCAATTCTGCATTCTCATCGACTCCCGTTTCTTCATCCTCATCGGCAGCCCCTTCCGCCTGAGCTTGTGCGACATCTGCCACAATCTGCCCTGGCAAGATTGCCATACCGACTAGGCTGTCACCATTTCTGAGCGACATTGCCCGAACACCACGGGTCGCCCGACCCAAAGGACGGAGCTGCTCATGATTAACTCGAAAGTGAATCGATCGACCTAGACTCGATCCAATGATGATACTGTCATCGACTCGCGACAGCCGCACCCATCGTAGTTGATCGCCTTCTTCCAAAGAAATCGCAATCAACCCATTCGTCCGAATGTTGCTAAACGCTGAAAGGGCAGTTTTCTTGATGTAACCTTTGTTGGTCAACATCACCAGATACTCGTCGTCTGAAAACTCTGAGACCGAAATGACAGAGGTAATTTTCTCTTCGTGTGGAACGGTGAGCAGTTGAACGATCGGAGTACCACGCGAAGTTCTCGACCCAAGGGGAATTTGATAGGCTTTCAGCGCGTATACAACTCCACGATCGCTAAAGAACAACACACTATCGTGGTCACAACAGCTAATGAAGTGTTCAACCGCATCGTCTTCCTTCATCTTCGCCCCGGATTTCCCGCGGGTTGCCCGGCTCTGTGCTTCAAAAGTACTGATCGGCATCCGCTTAATGTAGCCTTGCTCGGTGACGAGAACGATCGATTTCTCGTTCGCGATGAGATCAATATCTCCCAACTCATCTTCTGATTGCTCGATCACCGTTCGCCGTGGCGTTGCATGCGTTGCTTTAAGCTGCGTTACCTCAGTCGTAATGATTTCTAAAATCCGCTCGCGTCTTGCCAAGATATCTAACAAGTCTCGAATTTGAGCTTGCAAGTCTTCATGTTCTTGCTCGATCTTTTCCGCTTCTAACGCAGTCAAGCGTCGCAATTGCATTTGCAGAATGGCATCCGCTTGCGATTCAGACAGCGAATACGTCTCAATCAATTGCTGCTTCGCAGTAGCAGTATCCGCTGCACTCCGAATCAGAGCAATAATGCCATCCAGATTCGACAAGGCAATTAACAACCCTTGCAAGAGATGATCGCGTTCTTCTGCCTTGCGAAGTTGATACTGAGTCCGACGAGTAATCGCCTCAACCCGGAACTCTAAGAACACCGTCAAAAACTGCTTCAAGGTCAACAGCTGTGGCTCGCCGTTAACGAGCGCCAGCATATTTGCCCCAAAATTGGCTTGAATCGGAGTCTGCTTATAAAGATTGTTCAGGACAACACGCGGATAAGCGTCTCGCCGCAGTTCAATCACAATCCGCATACCATCGCGATCGCTCTCGTCGCGTACATCAGAAATGCCTTCAATCTTGCGATCGTTGACCAATTCTGCAATTCGCTCAATCAGCGCTGCTTTATTGGTTTGATACGGCAACGCGGTAATGATGATTGCGTCTTTATCGGGTCGTCCCCGTTGCTCGATTGTTTCGATCGCAGCAACACCGCGCATTGTGATTGATCCACGTCCCGTCGTATAAGCTTCACGAATTCCAGTGCGTCCTAAAATCTGCGCTCCCGTCGGAAAATCAGGCCCTGGAATGTACTGCATCAAATCCAAATCCGTCAAATCTGGATTCTCAATCAATGCCACCAACCCATCAATCAATTCCCCCAAATTATGAGGCGGAATGTTGGTTGCCATCCCAACAGCAATCCCGGCTGAACCATTCAAAAGCAGTTGCGGGATTCGTGAAGGGAGAACCGTTGGCTCTTGAACGGAACCATCAAAGTTATCTGCAAAGTCAACCGTTTCCGATTCGATATCTTGCAGCAGCGAATAGGCTGTCAAAGAGGTCAAACGACATTCGGTATATCGCATTGCCGCAGGTGGATCGTTATCGATCGAACCAAAGTTGCCATGCCCATCGATCAGAGGCGATCGCATCGAAAAGTCCTGCGCCATCCGCACTAACGCATCGTAAACCGCTGTATCACCGTGCGGATGATATTTACCCAACACTTCCCCGACGACACGGGCGCATTTTCTGAACGGTCGATCGTGGGTCAGCCCCAATTCGTGCATTGCGTAGAGAATGCGACGATGCACAGGTTTCAGCCCATCTCGTGCATCGGGTAGCGCTCGCCCCACAATCACGCTCATCGCGTATTCCAGGTAAGACCGCTGCATTTCGTTGCGTAAATCGGTTGGAATAATCCGATCTTGAGGCGGTTCCTGGGAGAATGTCATACGGAGACTCCGAAATACTTTTGTACTACTTTATGAGCGAAAAAAGATGCCTAGAAAGTATACCTGCTTCGCCTCATATTGGGACAATTTTAGCACAAATTCATAAATGGGATCAGGGCTGAAATTCCCATGAAATCTAGGGTTTCCGCAGTTTATTTTAATATCGCTTCTAATGCCTGTTTTACCGTTGGATAAGCATACTCGAAGCCGGATTCCAGGGTACGCTTCGGCAAGACTTGCTGTCCTTCGAGAACCACGATCGCGCCATCCCCCAACATTGCTTCGAGTGCAAATCCCGGCACAGGCAACCAAGACGGACGATTCATCACCTGCCCTAATGTGTTTGTCAATTCCGCCATTTTCACAGGAGTTGGAGCCGTTGCATTGTAAACGCCTTCCATACCTGAAGTGAGTGCCCGAATGATCAAGCTCACCAAATCTTCCCGATGAATCCAAGAGAACCATTGTTTTCCTGAGCCAATCGGTCCACCTGCAAACATTTTGAACGGAGCCAACATTTTTCCAAGCGCCCCGCCATTTTCTAAAACAATCCCAATTCGGAGAATGACGAGCCTCGTTCCGCTCTCTTTCACTTTGTTTGCTTCTGCTTCCCAAGCCCGACAAACTTCAGCTAAGAAATCCTGCCCTGATGCACTATTTTCATCAAAGCTAGCTGTTTCGCTCGTGCCATAGAAACCGATCGCTGAAGCATTCACAAGCACTGAAGGTTTTGGATTAGCTTGTGCGATCGCATTTACCACATTCTGTGTGGTCAAGGTTCGACTTTCGAGCAATGTTTTTTTCAATTCAGGAGTCCAGCGATTTTCAGCGATCGGCTCCCCCGCCAAATTCACAACACCATCACATCCTGCAATCTTAGACTGCCAATCTCCTGCTTCCTTCGGACTGTAAGCCACAATTTCCAGATTCTCAGACTTTGGCAACACTCGTTCAGCACTACTTCCATTTCGAGTAAATGCCACCACTTGATGATTCTCCGCCAACAATCTTTCTACCAACCGACTTCCAACAAATCCGGTTGATCCTGTCACTGCAACTTTCATAGCTATTCAAGGCGAAACGTCCATCTGCCAGTATATCGGAGGGGAAGTGATCGTACTTTAAGTCTTACTCAATCTACCTCCAGCAGCTTCAACTCAAGCCTTTGTACCTGAAGAAACGATGTCTTTGGCAACCAGCGATCGCATCTTCAATCAAGCGATGAGTCAAGTAATATGGCTGCTCTCTTTCCTGATCATCTGTAATAGTTTAATTCTCCTGTTTCCCATACATGCATGGAAATAAGCAAAAACATACAAAGAGAGCTTCCCAAAACTTATCTTAGGAAACTCTCTTTGTCTT
>NZ_JAPQKE010000010.1:0-154483 GCF_026735145.1 Leptolyngbya sp. GGD | reverse complement strand
GAATTGAGATTTTGTCCAATGCCTCGATTGAAATTAAAGAATATCGGGGCAATTGAACAAATCTGGCAATTCTTTAACGGCAAAATTGAGGAATAGGGCGACTGTAGCACCTCAGCTCCTTGCATAAAATCCAGGATCGCACCGTGTACTTTCTTACAGCACTCCACCTTCTGGAGTGCTCGTTTTTCAGTTCTATCCAATCTATTTTTCCCAGAAATATTATGGCAATTTTCGCTTTTTCTGCGGGCGGGTACCTGGCAATTTTGGGCGACAACCTCGATAACACCATTAAGGTGAGTCGAGATGCGTCGGGCGCACTCTTAATCAATGATGGAGCCGTCTCCATTTTCGGATCTCGCCCCTCTGCTTCGCGTACCCAACAGATTGATGTATTGGGCTTCGGCGGCAACGATACGATTACCTTAGATACAACCCTCGGTGCATTGCCTACGACTCGGCTCTTTGGAGGATCAGGCAGCGATGTTCTGCAATTTACAGGAAGTGCTGACGCTGAACAGTTCGATGTTTCTGCCAATTCTAATCGAGTTCGCCTCACCCGCAACCTTGGCAACGGTGTAGTAGACTTGGACGGCATTGAGCAACTCGATCTCAATCCTTTGGGTGGAGCAGATACCGTTACGGTTAATCCTCTAGCTACAACCGCACTCCGCACGATTAACTTCAATTTAGAGGGCAGTGTTAGCAGCGGGGATGGAGCATTTGATCGTCTGATTGTGAATGGAACGAATAACGCAGAAACGATTGATGTTACGGGGACAGGCACTGGCAGTTATTCCATCAGCGGATTGTCTGCAATCATCAATGTCAAAGGGTCGGAAGCAACGGATTCGTTAGCGATCAACACCTTCGGAGGAAATGACACGATTCGCTCTACCCTTCCTGCGTCAGTGGTGCAATTCACCGTCGATGCTGGAGCAGGCGATGATACTATGCTTGGCGGAGCAGGTGTAGAGACTTTCTTTGGCGGTGACGGGAATGATATCGTCGATGGCAATGGTGGCAACGACATTGCTTTTCTGGGTGCTGGCGATGACCTCTTCATTTGGGACCCTGGCGATGGCAGTGATGTCGTGGAAGGGCAAGCGGGCAGTGATACTCTACGCTTCAATGGCTCCAATGGTAATGAAGTGTTTGATGCTTCTGCAAATGGGGGGAGAGTTCGCTTTTTCCGTAACCTTGGCAACATTGTTATGGATCTCGATGATGTAGAACGGCTCGACCTAAATGCGCTCGGTGGTGCTGACTCCATCACGGTAAATGATTTGACTGGAACCGATCTGAGTCAAATTGCCCTGAATCTGGCAAACAATGGCACGGGTGATGGTCAAGTCGATACGATCGCAATTAGCGGGACGAATGGAAATGATACGATTACGGCAAGTTCATCAAGCAGCGGGATTGTGATCGCAGGTTTAGCTGCTAATGTCACGATCGTTGGTGCTGAAACAACAGACACCCTTACCTTGAATAGCTTAGCCGGAGACGATACCATCAACGCCAGTGGCTTAGCAGCGAACTTAATGCAACTCGCTCTCAATGGTGGACTTGGCAACGATACGTTCTTTGGCAGTGCGGGCAATGATCTCATCAACGGCGGAGATGGCACGGATACCGCATTTATGGGAGCGGGCAACGATACCTTCATCTGGAACCCAGGGGATGACAACGATGTAGTCGAGGGGCAAGCAGGCAGCGACACCCTACGCTTCAACGGTGCAAACGTTGCTGAGACGTTTGACGTATCTGCAAATGGGGGTCGAGTTCGGTTGTTCCGTAATGTTGCCAACGTGACGATGGATTTTGATGATGTAGAACGGTTGGAACTCAATGCCTTGGGCGGGGCAGATACCATTACGATCAACAACCTAGCAGGCACCGATCTGAGTCAAGTTGACCTCAATTTAGGGGCAGGAGACGGGGCACAAGATTCGATCATTATCAATGGCACGAACGCTGATGATGTCGTAGTGTTGGCTGCATCTGGCAATGCCGTTAATGTGATTGGATTAGCATCGAATATTGCGATCGTAGGAGCAGAGAGTAACAATGACAAACTGACGATTAATGCACTCGCTGGTAATGATGTCGTCGAAGCCAGTTCTCTTCCTGCTGTGATTGGGCTGACAGCAGATGGCGGCGATGGCGACGACATTCTTAATGGTGGTGATGGCAACGATGTTCTTCTCGGTGGTCCTGGGGATGATGTTCTTCTCGGTGGTCCTGGGAGCGACGTGCTCGACGGTGGTTCTGGGAATAATGTCGTGATTCAGTAAAACGTGAACAAGGTGCTAATTCTCGCCCGCTCCTAGAACGATCAGTTTAATTCGCATCATTTGCGATCGCAGTCTTGCCCATTCTCGAAAAGTTTGGGCTTTTTGTTTGTCCAATGCGCTGAGATTGCCTAAAAACTGCGTTGTTTCGCCGTTTCCTAATCTGTAGTCCAGCTCAATTAATTTGTGCTGCAAAGCCTGTCTACGAGCGATTTCTTGAGAGATTTGAAACTCTCGACGGGTTTGATCAAAGTCGAGAACTTGAAAAATGACATTCTCACGCAACTTCGCGGCAATTTCCCCCCGTTTGTTTTGAATTTCGGCAAGTTTGACCTGCAAATCTCCGATCGCGATCGCTCGACTTTGAGCAGCAGCATCGCCACCTGTCGCATTCCTGAATAAGGGCACACCGACAAGGGAAAGAATCTCATTCACTGAACTGAGCGTATTGCCGAAGAACAAATCCCCGATGCGATTGAGAATGCCTTTCTTTCTCGCTGGCTGACCCGGAACGGTTGGAACATCTTCGATTTTGAGCCAGGACTGCACTAAGGGTTCAAACACACCAAGCTGAACCGTTTTGATGTTGTTACGCTTTGCCTCATCGACTTTCTGTTCGATCACCCGCACTCGTTCATCGATCGCTTTCAGTTCGGGGGAAGTCTCGATCGCTTTTTGCTGCAATTGCTGGATACATGCATCCGACATATCCAAGCAGGGCAAATCACCAAGCATTCCTTTCCAGAGGTCATCATTGATGCGGAGTTGGATTAAGCGATCGAGTGAGTCTCCAGCCGGATTGAGCGGGTTCTCATCGGCTTTGATGGTATCGGGGTCTTCGGTCTTTTCCTCGCTCGACTCTTCCGGCTCTGATTCATCTTTGAGGATTTGAGGATTGGAAGGGGGGCGTTTCTGGCTTTGGGTCGTCTGAGTCGTTGGAACTGGCTTGCTTTGAGCGAGGGGTGTTTCGCAAATCACCGACAATAAGAGTAAGTTCAACAGTGAGAATTTGATTATTCTGACCTTTCCATTTAACCCGTTGAACTTTGGCATTGTAGGCACTCTTGACGATCGATAAGTTGGTAAGTTGTGTTTCTAAGTTTTGAAGTTGCACATTCACTTGAGCAAGTTGGAAAACGCGATCGCGCTCTTGCTGTTCATGTTCTTGTAGCTGTCGCTGATATTCTTGCTGCTGACGTTCAAGGTCGATGCTGCGCTTACTGATTTCTAGCGAATGCTCGTATTGCCGATATTGATAGTTTTCCTTGGCGCGATCGAGTTTCGCTCTTGAGAGTTCTAATTCTGCTTTGGCTTGTTTCACATCGCGCTCTCGTTGCCGCAGTTTCTCTTGTTCGTGGGGCAGAGTGCTAGGGGGAAGATCACTTGAATTGAAGCCTTGCAGTAAATCGATTTTGCGCTGCTGTCGGTTCCAGTCCTGCTCGACTTGCTGAAGGGCAACTTGTTTACGATCGATTTCTGCTTCTTCCTCTAGAAATGATGGGGTTGGAAGATTGGCAATACCTGATGCGGCTTTGGGTGCGAGGGGTTTGATTGGCGCTTGTTTGAGTCGATCAAGTTGGATTAAGACTTGGGCTTTCTGCGCTTCTAATCGTTGGCGTTCACGAGTGCGATCGCTTAATACTTGACCCATCACGACGATGTCGCCCTCTCGAACTTTCAAATCTTCCGGCGCGGATAGGCTCAATTCCAGGGTGAACCGCTTTGTTCGGGTGTCGGAAGCGGGTGAAGTTGTGGAACTGGGGACGGGAGAAGGGCTTGGGGTAAGAGTTGGGTTTTGGGCTTGGGCGGTACAGCTTGCAAGAAGAAAGGCTGTGAGGATTATCGATCAATTCATTGAGGACGAGGGCAATCACTTCTAGTTAGTATGCCCTTTACGTAACAATCAAGATTTAACTTTATATTTGGGCGACTAATAAATAGTTTTAGTTTCTAAATGCCAGCACGAGAACTTGTAGATTGAAGTATTTAGGAATTCAGAGCTAGTTCAACCATCTGCTTTCATTACTCAACTTAATTTCTTTAAAGAATAAGTAAACTCTCCGGAACCAGAAACTCATCTAAGTAATATTTCGTAGAAGAAAAGCAGATCGAAGTCTAAACTCCCACAACCTTAAAGCAGCTGACAAATCATGATTAATCCCGATAGTCCAGGGAATCTGGGCAAAATCAAGCTAACTATTCCCATACAGGTGGGACTTTTAGGAGTAGTTCTCTCGGCTGGGTTCACCTTTTTATTCCATTCATCCTCGGAGAAAGATAGACAAACTTTGACTTTTCTGGCGACTGCACTTGGAACCAGTGCTGGTGTTGGAAGTGCATTTTATGTAGGTCAAAGTATCAGATTGAACGCTGCATCTCAACGCCTCGATATAACAACATCATACATCTCAAGATGGAGTGATCCATCTTTTGATCCTGTTAGAAAAGCTGCGTATAAAATTCATGAAATGTTAGATACCAATCAGCCAAGCAGAAACTCAGATATCATTCAAAATGCGCTGGACGCTGATCTAGATCTGAAGCTTAATCTTCTAGATGCTCTTAACTTCTTAGAAGAAATGGCTCTTTGTGTTCGCTTAGATATCATTGATGAAGGAACAGCGTACAAATACTACAGAAGTATAGTGCTGACGTATTGTTCTACTTTTAGCATTTGGATAGCCAAGCTTCGTAGTGACAAAGGAAACGATATGCTTTTCAGAAATCTAACTGATTTATGCGATACATGGAAGAAATAGAAATTAAAAATTCAGAAATTAACCGGATTCGCATCTTGAGTCCAGAAGAAATAATCACACATATGCTACTCAGGTTGCCAGTCTCTCTGTATTTAAGAAGGGGATTCTCCCTTTTGAATTTTACCTTTGAGGAAAATAAAATGGAAACTACGCGTCTTGAAGGATATGCAGGGTTCTAAACTTGCTAGTTAATGTTGAGATATCAACACCGAGTAGCAAGCATTCAGTAAGATATTTGAATGCTTGCCATTCTTTGTGCAGAAGCTAAATCTATTCCCTTACTCCTTCGGACAAGAGGCTGAAGGTACTTGAGTTGTATTTGAAGGCTGGGCGCATTGCTGCTTCTCCAGTGTAGAGCGCAGAATCAACTGTCTGCCGGCTTCATCCCAGCTCCCTTTGGAACCTCTCTTAAGAACCTATCTCTGACCTTTGGACCGTTATTTCTAATTTGTTGAACTAATAGTGGCACTACTCTTTGGAGTGTTCTCACTGCTGGCTTTAGGGGAACACGTGCGTTAGCTGGATATGCCTGAACAAAGAATACTGAGCTTGCAGTCGTCGAGATCACAGCGATACCATTGGGCAAGATTTTGGTGTGACGCATTTCAGTTGCCTAATTTGTAGAGCTATTTAAGTGACAAAATCTCATATTGCGAAAACTTCTCTATAGGAAATTTTATTGGTGTTAATTGTAATTTCCCAGTAAAGAATTATAGAGGTTTTCGGAGGTTATCTATGTATGAAAAGTGTGCTAATCGTGACATACATAACTTTATCCCTATCGCATTTGTGCATATCTCTATTAAGGTCGCGGACTAATCACCTTCACCGTCAACGTCCCCGTTACATACTGTTCACCCAATTGCTGTAGAGCCAATTCAATTGGATGAAATGTCATCATCACCGTTTTATCCGCCACTTTCGCCGTTTGCAATCGATCTGCCTCGATCGGAATTCTCACATTCTCTGGCAGGTCAACCACGATCGAGCCACTGAGCAAAATCAAAGCGTTGGGCTGTGAGGCTGCAATCTCCTGAAGTTTCGGCGCGATCTCCTCATCCATGAATGAGATCGTTTGTAACTGGGTGGTGGCAGGGTTGCCGATCGTCGCAGTAATCCGCTCTGTCAAAATCTGCTGACCCGTTTTGAAGAATCCGCCCTTACCATCCGTCACGATGAATGAATCGCCTTCATTGGCAACGATGAAGTATTTTCCATCAGCGCGGGTGCGATCGCTTGCCCAAATCCCTTTTACATCTGCCCAAACGTGATGAGTTGGAGATTTCTTGTTGTAAACCTCGATCGCTCCATCGGTCATGCCCAAAACAGTCGTAACCTGCTGAGTGAGTCCGCCACTGCTCCCAAGATGCAATCCCACAACGAGAAGCGCGATCGAGATAACTAAAACCCAATACTCGCTCGGCTCCCCAGTCGTGATTCTCCGTTTCGGATTGCTCACACTCCAGCACCAAGCGGGAACTGGATAGAACCACTGAACGCCTTTGACGGTGAAACAGTCAGCGATGCAGGTTAGCAGGTGTCCGAGTGGCAGGGAGAGCCAGATTAGGAGATTGTTGGTGAAATAGCCGATTGGGAGAGCGATCGCGCAAAGTAATCCAGTGGCTATCAGGGAGTGTGTGATCGTTCGATGTGGGAATCGCGCTTCTAGCCATCGACTCCCAGGAAAGAAGATTTGCCCGACATAACTTGTGGAGGTGTCTAAATCTGGAATCTGTGATCCAATGAGCGATAGGAAGAGTGCTAGGGGGTCAGCGGTTCCGAGGATTAGGGAAGTACCTGCGGTTGCGATCGCGGCATGAGTCACGGACATCATAAGGAGCAAGAGTTCTGAAACTTGCTTCTAGATTGCCCTCGCTGTTTCTAGTACAGCCTTATTTGAGAACGATCGTCTTAGAGCGTCTACGTTTTAACTTCTGGTGGGAAAGCCAGCCGAACATCAAGGCAACCGGAACTCCTGCGATCACGCTAGGTTCCGGGATTACCTCAGAACTCGTCAATTGCACCGTGCCGTAAGCGAGACCAGTATTATTAAATGCAGCGGCAAAGCCATTACTCGATATGGCAAGCGATGAACTTTCATCACTCGTGCCAACCAGAAAACCCTTGAGTTGATAGCTTCCTGTATCGGTTTGGTTGAATGAAAAGTAAGTAGTAGAACGACCAATCGAGGAGTCGTTCACTTGTGTGTAGCGACGGTTGAAGAAATCAAGAGAGAGGCTAGTTGGTCTCTGAGCATAGTAGCCAAACGGTGGTCGTGCATAGGGATCGAAAAAGTTATTCTCGTTGTACTGAATTTGGGATTCATCGAACGTCAAAGTTCCGAAACCCTTTGTTCCGACTGGCGGCAGTCGATCGGAATCAAAAGATCGATCAACTGTTATTTCAAAGTTACTAACGATCGTCGCATTGAGCGGACTGGAAATGCTGCTGAGTCCAATCCAACTGATCGTCGCAAGAACAGTCGAAAAAGTACGCATGATAAAACCATCGATACGATGACTAAATTGTAGGTCTGCGAATCAGTCTTGGGTAATGCAAAGAATTAATTTGTAAATCAAAGAGCCATGAAGATCAGAAGTTCTGACGGTCATCCTTCGCGTTGCTGCACATTCTCAAGCTGCCGTCCCAAAAGCTCAAGAATCTCAGCCCTAACCAAATCCGGTAATTCCTCCCATTGATCGCTATTCGCAAACAGCACGACAACAGAATCGGCAAAGACCGTAAAATCCTCAAACCCATACTCATCAAACTTCTTCAGCAATAGATCCAACGTCCTCACTGCCCTAACTTCCTCTTAGTCCCCGAAACTCTACTCAACTGCTTCAACGCCATGCCTACGGTCAAACACACGCCTCCTGTAATGTATAGTCCTTTATTTCCAGTTCCCAGTCCTACAAATCGCACGACCGCAAACGAGAACAGTGCAGCAACCAGAATCGGCATGATGACAATGCCCTGAGTGTGTTCCACTTTGTCTTGCTTCATCCCCAATTTCTCGCGCTGAATCACTTTCCGCGCAATCATCGGATTCCGTCCTGCAAGTGGCTGCAATTCCGCGATTCTCGACTGATCAATCTGCAATCCGAGTCTCTGCGCTTCCGATGTCATCACACTACGGATATGAGCATCGGAGGGCAGTTCTAATTCAACTTCCAACATTCGCAGAAACACATCACGACCAGGATTGATTGGACTGAAGGCGACAACTCTGACTCCGGATGCGATCGCATCTTCCAACCAGTACCGAATACTTGCAGGAAGTCGTTTCGCTTCAGGCAGGATAAAGAGCCAATCATCAGAAGCATTCGAGAGAATTTCATCCTTCATCTCATCAACGCTCATCGGCTTGAATTTGCCTTCTCCGACTTCAGTTTCAGTCGGACATCCAACCTGTTCAGCCAGCGACTTGAAGAAGATTTTCGTCGTGCCCTTATAGGTTTCGGTGGCACAGGTAAATTCACCCTCAAAACGATCGCGCACAGAAACAGCGAGATCATCTACTCCTGATCCCGCTTCTCCAATGACAAGAACGCTGTGACCGGATTCGACCACAGCACACACCTTATTTAGAGCATCGTCATTTACGCCACTTGGCGACTCTGGCGCAGTTGTTCCATTAACTTGTCCGCGATCGCGCTTGGATGAAAATTTGGGCGAGTTGCCTCCTCGGTACGTTCGACTTGCGCTTTAAGGTCTTCAGGTAGATCGTCCTTGGTCATCCGGTTCGCGACTTCTCGAACGACTTGCGGAATCATTGCCAATTCGGAAGCCTTCAATTCAGCGGCTGCTCGAAAGATTTGCTTGCCCAAACCATTCTCGATCGTCGGTTCTTCCACTGCGGGGATCGGTTCTGCCAGGTCGCTACCTTCTACTGCTGCGAGGTTAGCAGAATTTACAGGTGCAAGTTCTCCACCTTCACTATCAATAAATCCGTCCATCTCTCCGGTTTCTCGAATGTGGTGATCGAGTCGCTTCATTCGATCAAATTGTGATTGGTCGAGGTAAGCCTTTCCTTTTTCATCTTTGTGAGCTTTGATGCCGAGAAACTTTAATCGCTCGTAATACTGAGCAGATTTGATATCAAATTCTCGTTGAACTTCGTCCGGTCGGTACTGCATCTCAGTAGTGGAATTCTGGTTAGCAGTGGCGGAATTCTGGTCAGTCATAGCGGAAAACATTTGAATCAACTGTGCATATTATGTGAGTCTCGCAAAAAAATTCGTGTCCGAGACTCTACCGGAATTCTGACCAACCACCGTAAAGACTTGATGAAGACCAGAAATCGGAATGTTTCACAATTGAACTGAGCAAGTTCAATCTTTCTCACTGTAATTATTTACAGTTAATTCTCACTCTCAGTTAGGAATCCCGCTGATCATAGGGAGATATCTTAATAGGCTCTATCTCGATCGTTGGATGCAAAATTGGCAACCATGCGAGCAGAAGAAATCCAACCAATACAGGCGACGCAGAAGGCTTTTTCAGATAGTATCGTCGCTCTCCCTCAACTAATCGAGACTCAATCACTCCGGCAATGTGTAAGTTTCGGGTCTGTCGCCTCACCTGTTCATAGGTCAGTCTCGATCTCTTAACTAATTCGTTGCGGGTAAGTCCGTCTGTCTCATTGAGAATTGCCAGAATGCGCGATCGCGTTCCTCGTCCCTGTTTGGTTTGTTCGTATATCGACAGCATGAGATAGTACAAAACTGCTCCTGTCAAAGTGCCCGATGAGGAGAAAGCGATCGACAGAAGAGAAGCGATCGCGCAGATTTCCAAACTGGCTGCATAAATTTCAGAACTTCATCGTGGAAGTAATCAAGAGAGCGATAACACCCTCTGAGTTTTGCTCTCTTTCATGCCTCTACTTACCCCCAAGGAGATCTATCATGCAATTGAAATATCGTGGCTGCTCTTACGACTCCAACTCCACCAGCGCTCAAGTGGCTCCCTCCAACCCGACCCTTATTTACCGAGGAGTCAAATATCAACAAAATTCTGCGGCTCCTCAACTTGCAACATCGCAACGTCAGACCTTGACCTATCGGGGATCAGCTTACTTTGCTTGCTAGTGCTTTAAAACAATCAGGAGCGCGATCTCACCCTCACTTTATCCGAGATCGCGTTCCTCAGCGGTAGGGTGATGGTTTTCAACTTTCAAAGGGCTGGATCACAATTCCACCAAACCGCGCTTCATCTGCCCAGCACTTTACGCCTTCGATGTAGCAGATGTGGTTTTCATTCTCCTCGCTAGTCTCAACCACTACGGCTTTGAATCCACCATTGAATGAGACGTTATAGAAGCCCAATTTTCGCCCTTGATCGTCACAAGCTTTATCGAAACAGTTGTTGCAAACTGACTTTGGGTATCGCGCCCAATGTGGTACTGGAGTTGAACAGATGGGGCAGGGATGAAATTCGGTTTCGCTCATATCGTTGGGATTGCTAATTGTGCTAGGGTCAGCAGTCATCAAAGCTCATTTCTTAGGTTTGAGTTTGTCACAATCGCGATCGCTCTTTGTACCATCGGGCATTATGGTATTGCAGAGCAGCGTCCCATCTAGAATTGGCTCAAACATAATTGCGTCCTTCAAGTTAGCGAAACTTAGATTTGTATCTCTGAGATCCGCCATACTAAGATCTGCTTTACTAAGGTCTGTTCTACTAAGATTCACTCTTCTTAAATTTGCTGCACGTAAGTCTGTTCCGCTCAAATTTGCTCCATCTAAATTTGTCTTTTCCAATCTTGCAAGATTCTCATAAGACCGAAAAATCATCACTCTAGACGGCTCCTTATTCCCCATCTTGCGCTCGGCTGACAAAATTGAATCCGTATCAGGTAAATTTAGCTCAGATAGGTTGATCCCAACTAGGTCAACCCCAGCTAAATCGATTTCAGATAAGTTGCTTCCACTCAGATTTGCTTCTCTTAAATTCGTTTGTCTAAGATCGAGGACTGGCTTTTTCGCTTGAAGGAGTTTCGCTTTATGTAGAAACTTGATGAGTTGTCCTTGTCGCTCTCCGTCCAGTTCTCTCAAAGCTGTTAACGTTCGTGCCTGTGCAACAATTCGAGATTCATCATCTGCGTTCGCAGTCCGTAGCCCCCGATCAAATAACAACGTCGAAATCTGGTCAAAATATCGATTCAGCGTCTCCTGTTTCGCTCGATCGTCTGCAATCTGCTGATCCTTTTCCCGATTCGCCTGGGCAATCTCCAAATCTCTCTGTTTCGACGTTTCTTGCAAATAGAACGCACCGATCGCCAAAGCAGTCGGCACAATCAACAATTGCAACACATCCCACAGCTTTTTTCCTTAAAGCCTGCCCAGTTCCAAAATCTGTGAAGCGGCGATCTCTTTTTCTCATAACGAGACTTTGCGGCTGAAGGCAATGAAGGACTTGTATTTTTTTGTAACTCTAGCTTTTTTTCTGAATTATTATTCGTCGATTCTGGGGGCGTTGGTTGCGTCATCGTTGAAATGGAGACTCAATACTCAACTGATACAGCCAATTCCTTGAGTATTTCAGAATTCTCTGTGGTTAATTAATAATCTCTATCGCAACATCGCCCCTCACAATTCCGCCTGCTGCGAATACACCCCGTCTCAGCAAACCGCTGCCCATGCTTCCTCACTGTCGGATAAGCCAACCACTGAAGCGGAATACCTGTCAGCTTCCAAACTAATCTACCAAAGGAGTGCAATACATCCGAACCCTCATCTAAACTTGGCTCAGTGATGAACTCTTTCAGTTCTGCCGTGAATGCTGACTACTGCGATCGAATTGTGGGCAGGTGACAGAGATCGTAGACTGCCATTCCAGTTCTGTAGTGGTTGAACATCCCCATCATTACTTCGCTCTTTATCGTGTTCGCAACACTGCATAGCGTATCAATGAATATCTGATTGCTCTGAGAGTTGCTTTTCGCCATTCATGTACGCATCCAGGCTCGCTGAAAAATCTTCGGGAGCTTCCACTTTAATCTGTCTCAGTCGGCTCATGATTCCACCCTTATTTGATTGTTTCCTCTGAATGACAAATTGCTGAACAATTCTGTAAAGCTCATCAAGCTCCTGCTCACTCAGTTGATCAAGTTCTGCATCAATCAATTCTCTCAGGGTCATAACTAGAAGAGGGTAATTAAATTTAAGAGTAGGGGAGATTCCTATACCAATAAACAAATGCCTGCTCTCCTGCGAATCATTCTAAGCCAGTCCAACGATGAAATGTTGAGCGAATTGCGGGTAGTCTTCGAGTGTGAATGGATGGGAACTCTCTGACATTATGATTTCTTCCTACCCTGTTTTGTTTGTTCGTAGATTGACAGCATAAAACTGCTGCTTTCCATTCAGTTGCATTTCCGTAACAAATCAGGCTATTCCTGCGAAGACGTTAGAAAAAAATCAAGAGTAGTATAATCAATCACGGTTTATTAGTGATGGTACTTAGAAATGAAACCAAGCGTCGTATTGTTTGCAATCAGCACAATAGTTCTGGCGACTCCCGTTTATGCCCAGAATTGAAAACTAACTCAGGCTGTATACCGAGATGGAAATGGAAAGGGATTTGAGTTAGTTTTCAGACCACCTACTTCGAGAAGTGTGACAGTTTATGCTACGGCTGTCCTTAGAAGCAAGTCTCAGGACGAATTATATCGGTTCAATCTCTCACAGTCACAGGGATATGGCTCAACCTCACTTGCAGATACTAGGGCTACTTCCGAGAATTGGCAGGACAATAGCTTTATAATCAACTTCTTTGATAGCAATCTCAAATCTGCCTCAATGCTATTAGGACGGGAAAGCATCGTCCCCAAATACGCCTTTATCAACGGTTTAGGCAGTCGTGATTATTACAACAGAAGGCAATCAATTTCAGAGAGCAATCCTCTCATCGGTGATACGATGTGGGTCTTCAACCGTTGTCAATCTAGGTAATCAAGCACCAACGCTTATGGTAGGGGAATGCCTGCTGCCTTCAATGCCAGTGTAAGAACCATCTTAGCTGCTTCACTCACGGTTGTCTCACTGGCTTTATTTGCCATCGCCTTACTCCACAGCACCATTTTTCCCATCAGGGTAGGGTCTGTCTCCGCTTGCTTCGCCATTTCCGTCGAGACTTGCTGTTGAGCATCCTCGACCGTAACACCCTGATTCTGAAGCTGTTGCAATAAATCCTGAATTTGCTGTGCCGCTTGGGTGAGGTCTTGGCTCATGTTGACATATTGAACATTGCTGATTTGACTACCTGCTTGGGCAGTATCAACAAAGTTACCAATGCTCGAACCGCGAAAGTCATATTTAGGGGATTCTTTCTCAGCCATTGTTTTGACAATCTCCATTAAATTCGTGTTGTTTTGTCGGTGAAATTCGAGTTGTTCTTGGTATAGCGAAATCTGACCGTCTTTGGCTTGTAATTCGGCTTGATAGCGTTGTTCTTGGAGTTGTAGTCTCGTCTCATAGAGTTCTTTTGCATGACTCTCAATCGCTGCCTTATCCGCTTCTGGCGGCACTTCTAAACGAATGACGAAGGCTCCACCGCTTTTCTTCTCAATTCCTTGGATGGAGAGATTATTGTATTGCGATCGCAGTTCTTGAAAAGATTGGAAAAAGGCTTGCCAGGCGATACCATCTGCGAAGATGAGATCAACGGTTTCAAGAGCTTTTTGGAAGAGCGTGCCAAACCCTCCTAAGCAGAATACCTGGTTAGGGTCACTCGGACGGCGCTCTCCTTGCCTTTCCTTTAAATAGATGTAATCACAAACTACATCTGTTAGTTTTGTAGCACTGTGCGTGTGCCAGTTCTCAATACAAGCTCCTGTAAGAATTGCTTTCTCAAATGAAGTGCCTAACGCCTTTACTGACTTAAGATCTGCATTTGTTAAATCTGCATAATCAAGCTGAGCCGAGCAAAGATCTGCTCGGCGAAAATTAACCTTTTGCATCTTTGCATGGCTGAAATTTGCTTCAACTAGCAGAGAACGAACAAGGTTGGCATTTCCTAATTCCGCAAAGCTGAGATCAGATTGGTAGAGTATAGCCCCATTGAAGGTTGCACCCGTTAGAATCGCTCCTCTCAAATTGGCATTACTGAGGTTAGCACCCGTTAGATCAGCGTTAAGCAGACTGACTCTTGCTAAATTAGCTTTTGAGAGATCAACTCCGCGAAAATTTGCGTTATTTAGGTGAGAGACACCTTTTAGTTGGTCAAGCCGCAAACCTCTAAGACTCGGCTTTTTGATTCGAGGATTTTCTAATCTCCAAGTATTCCATCGATTAACGCCCTCAGCAAGAATATTGCAATAATTGTCAGGCATGGCTAGATACCCCGATCATCTGTCAGTAGATCATGAGCTTGAGCAAGTTGTAATACTGAAAGCGTGAATCCGTCGCGAATCTCACCACTACGAATCTTAGCTTTGACCTCTTGAGTGGTGAGCGTTACGGTGTCCGAAATGGATTCTCCTTCTTCAGGACAAGGAGCCGCATCTCCTGGCTTTAATCGAACAAAATAAGCTTGTGCTGAACCTGCTAGGAGTCCAGTATTCGAGTAAACCTCTCCAAGATTGTAGACAGCATCAATCTCAAGCCCTAGTTCTTGTGAAAGCTCAGTTTCTACAGCTTCTTCAAGAGTCTGAGATTCTTCTCTGTATCCTCTAGGGCATTCCAATTCCCAGTGCCGAGTCGCGTGTCTAAAGATTTTATTGAGGTAGATTAAGTTGTCTCGTACAGGGAGCATGACAACTCCAGCTTTACCCGTCAAAGATGCTCGTTCAATAATTCTGAGATATGTTCCAGCTTGTCCATTCTTGAAGATGACAGGATCTCGAATCACGAGAATATAATCATCTTCAAACACAATTCCAGTCTCACTAGCCTGCGGAGCGGACTCTGATGAAGCAATAGATTTAGATCGAAGTTTTGCTTGAACTGTCCCAATAACTTCTGAATCAGTCGCAATTTCAATTTCTCCTGATTTGTAGTTGCCTAAGTAGCGAAACTGTTCTGGTAAACGCGATAGATAGTGATTACTGTGAGAGGTCATACGTTCGTTAAAAGGTTAGTGCTGTACTACAAGTCTGTGCCAGGAGTAGATCCGTCGATATATCCATCATCACTTTCATCATCAAAATCGTTCAAGTGTTCATCTGGCTCAAATAGATGTTCAAAAGACGCAATTTCTGCGCTTTCACAAATTGCCCGCATCTCTTGACCACGTTCTTCAGTCTCTTCAAACGAAAAATGTGTTGATTTTTGTGTAAGATCTTGCAGATTTTTCGTATGTGCTACATAAGCTAGCCTTTTGGATTCCTCACTCGCCCCTAAAAAGTTTCTAACGCTTGAGATCCACTCGTCGTTCTGCATAATCTCCCATATCTCTTTCCATCTGCTTTTTCGTGATCGAATCCATTTTTCTAGCAATAAGTCGTCGCCTGTAATCGAGATTCTGATTTGATCTCGCTCTCCAAGTTCTGCACTTTCTTCACTAAGATTCTGAGCCAGAATGACATACGCGCTGGTCGTAGACTCGATTGTGGTTAAGATACCTGTTTGCGCTCCCACTGCCTTATAGATCACAGCGTTGTAGCAGCTATCAACATACTCAACTACACCAGAGTAGATTTCATCATCATCAATGTACTGTCGTCCTTCAATGCGTACATTGCTTCGCCTAGTAACATCTACACCTCTATCGATCAAGGTAAGTAATCCTTCTCTTAATCCTCTAAATTCTGGTTGATCCATTAATTGATCAGGAAGATTAGTAGCATTCGCTAGGTTATTAACGTAATCAGACATTGCAGAACCAAGATTTCGAGCAGTAAGCTTTCCCTCGTTCTCAAAGTAACGTTCTGAAAAGTAGTGATCCAGCTCCTGAATTTGAGAAAAGAAGTGCAAGAGTGAACCATCAGAAGCCATCTCCCTTTCAATCTTGGTAAAGCTATCATTTTCTAACATTCCAGCAAGCCTGTTTCTTAGACTTGTGTCTTGATTCAGCCCAGGAAGTGCAGAAAGAACAAAATTCTCGCTCTCGAAGAATGAGGAAATCATCCTACGATATGAAGCATACCCCTGCCGAGGGCAGAGGAGGAAAGGATAACAAATCCACTCTCTGTCTAACTTTCGGGGGCACACTCTCAGTGCATCAGTGACAATTTCTAAAAAACCAGTAGAGTCAAAACTATGAGGTTCAGGCACTACTATACGCCTTCCTAGCAAGAGTGAGTAAATCAGTTCAATCTCCGCTTGAACTCTTCTCTTATTTAAATCTCTTTCTGACAGTTCCGCATATCTAACCGAATCGAAGGACTCAATAAAGCAAAGAGGTTGCTTCTCTCCATCCAAAAGCTTCTTAAAATTCATGAGTTCACATCTACTCAGAGACCTGAGTAGTACAAGATGCAGCTTTTACAACTTCAACATTGCACCCACCTACACTCGAACCAAGCAATAGCCTGAAGCTTAGACTATTCCGACGCAGAAATAAAAATTGTGTTCCTGAATATCATTCCTCCAGTTTGAGATTTACATCCTCCAACTAGAAAACTTTAGAGCATTTTTTCTCTGTTCAGTGATACTGTAGCTTACTGCGAACTGTTTAGTGAACAGTTCGGTCACTACATCTTTCGTTACATAATTTCCCAAGTGGAAAAATTCGATTGAATTCCAGCGTTGAAAACTTCGCCTCACTTCTCCAACAATTTCAACGTTTCCCCAATCGGCGATCGCACTCCATAAACCGAATTCTCCACATCCGCATATTTCGCCTTGGGAATATACCGGGAGCGCTTCTGTCCCTTCTCTTCCCAGTGCAACCAAGCCTGTTTCGTCTCCCAAATATCCCCATTCTTCCGTTTACGTCGCACGGTATGAAACTCGATCCACCCACAAGAATGTGTGATGGGGGGTCTTTTCTTAATACCTGTAGTGTCATCTTCACCCCCCAGCACTCTTTTTGTAGCGTGTCCATTTGGGGACGATTCCGACTCCTCCTGATCAAAGAGATTCAGTTGCAACCGAGTTGAGTCGCGCTGATGTCCGGCGAGTTCAACCAACTTCTGATCAGGCTGTGATTCATATTCCGCAGGTGATTCGCAGACAGAAGAAAGACGATAATTCATACCGCTCCCTCTGGCTTCTCAGCTTGATCGACATCCGGTTCTAGAATCACTTGCTGATGATCTTGTTCAGCTTTCTGAGTCTCTTGCCAAGTGCGATCGCGCTTCCTCAAATTCATTTGCTGAGTCAAGTCCTGAATTTTCGCTAAAGCCTGCCGTCTCGCCTCAAACTGGTTCCGTAAAGTAATGCGCCATTGTTCTCGATTGATGCGATCGAGTTCGGCACAGATCTCGCGTTTAAACCGCCAATCAATCGTTCCCAAAACTCCTGGCGATGATCCCTGCACCCAGTTCCCAGCCGAGCAGTTTTGGCAAAGCGGTAACTTATCCTCATTGGGTCGGTAATCCGGGACGATCAGGGGCATCAGACTACTTGCAATGAAGCCACTGTCTTCACAGCAAAAACAAGTCCATTCCGGTCGCCACATTTGACGATCGTGCCGTTGCTCTGGAGAAGAAATCGGTTCTCTAGGAAATTGAGGGAGTTGAGACATGATGAATCCTCCCTAGTACAAGCCTTGTTGCTGCGCCCATTCATAGAACGATCTGCGCCTCCGCTTCTCAGCTTGATCAACGCATAACCCGATCCAACCCAACCCCTCATCATTTAGGGCTGCAAGGTACTCGTTTTGGAGCGGATGTACTGACCAGTCAATATCGGGCACGGGCGCGGCGGAACGCTCAATTTGGAACTGATCCCACAACGTTTTGAGGTGGGCTTCGATCCATCGCTTCGGTAAAGTTGGACGCTTTGGTAATTCTTCTATTTTCTTCAAACAAAACTTTTCAAATTTCTCTCTCTCTGCTTCTGGGATCTGAGAGAGAGATGGATCAGTTTGATCTTTCTGATCTATATGAGGCGCTCCAGAATCTATATCTGGTGCGGGTTCTAGCGCTTCATTTTCTCGCTTTTGAGACAACTTTCTCAAATTTGAGACGACTTTCTCATTTTTGATACTGGAGTCTCGTTTTTGAGACGACTTTCTCATTTCTGAAACTTCTGTCTCATTTTTGAGACTATTTTCTGTCAAAAGTTTTCTAGCTCCGACTAAGTTGCGGAACGCAATCTTGGCAGGTTGAGTATCGAATAGTCCTAGTTCTTGAAGTCGTGCGATCGCTCTATAGAACGTTGGCTTAGAAAGATTGCACTCGGTCAGTATGGTTAGTAGATCGAGGTCTTGGTAATGCTCACCAAAGGGATCGATCGTCACTAAATAGCTCCAGAGTCGCCATTCTGCGGCAGTTAATTTGGCAGCACGAAGCGTTTGAGCCAGTTCAGCAGTCAGAGGATAATGCTTAGACATCTTGCACCTCTGAAATCGTAATCGAACTGAATGAAGGCTGTGTGTGATTTACTACAGACAGTGAAGATTTTTCACTCTGGATAGATGTCGAGTGAGTAGGCGAAGATTAAGCATTCATAATTTAGAAAACAAGATACTTGTGCCCTATCTGCTCCAAACAGGTAGGGCGTTTACTTTCTGAAGGTCAAACGCTTGAGAGATTAAGAAGCTGCTTTCTCAGGCTCAGTTCCAATGAGTTGCTTGATTCGTTCCTGTACCTTTCTTGCGAGTGCAGCATCTTGTCTTCTCAATTCCAGCCCTTTGAGCAGGTCTGTTTTCTCCATTCCTAGCCGTTTAGCAAGCACGTTTAAGCTTCGTTCTGATAGCCCTCTCGATTTCGTCCATGCCGCAAAATCACTCGCTCCAAACCCAGTTAGAGCGGCAAGATCAATATGACGGGCATAGCGAATATCTTCGATCGTCAATTTCACAGCAACCTCTTGAGAAGTCTTCATGTGATGAGTTTCCATTTAGAACGAGTGGATTATAGGAAAATATAATCTATTATACTTTTGTATAATCACGGAAAGGGAAAGGTGACGATGGCACAATAAAAAATCCCCTGCCGATGACAAGGGACGAGATTCGGCTTGATCGTGAATTGAAGCTAAACCTACTCTTCTTCCTTTGCAGCTTCAGAAGCAATGGTTTCATCCTTGTAGGCTTTAGCGACCAGATTTAGCATATATTCGCGCTGCTCTTGGGTGAACACCTCAAGAATCTTCTCTACGCTGTCTATTCTTGGATTCTTAATTCCATTGCGAAAGTGGCTAATTTGTGTAGTAGTTAAACCAGTTTTCTCAGCAATTTCAAGTCCGGTCAGTTTAAACCGAAACATTGTATCCCTAAAAGCATTCGCGAACTTCATTGCCAATAGACCTGCTTCATATGTGAGTCATAAGTAATTGTCTGATACACCAACCGTATTCAGATTCAACAATCTTTTACTTGAACCTGTAACAAATTACAAGATCGAAGAATCTAGAATTGTATTTTCTTATAATATATTATCTAATAATATAATCCTGATGAGAAAGTAACTAAGGTCATGTTAGCCCTATTCAATCTTACAGGCGTATAGCCTTCAGGGTTTTATCGCCACTTTGTTCGTCAGCAAATTTCCTCTATTCTAATCTGGAGTTCCAATTGAGACTTGCTTCTCTTCTACAGGAAACCGCAGCCCGATATCGCTCAGCCGTTCACAGGGTTTTAGAAGATTGGTCGCCCGTATGTGGATGCGATCGACCTGGTTCTCACCCAACCTGTGAAGCCTGTCCATGTCTGCCTGTCTTTGAAAGACTTTTAAGACAAAAAATGCATGAAAAGACGATTGAGCCAGGAACTACCCCTTCAGCCCGTAATAAAAGCACCCATGCCGCGACCGACCCGACCTCTATTTCCAGATCACAAGTTTGATTTTGGCGATCCGGCTTGGGTAGTTCCGATTCAACAGGGAGGACCGATCGAAGCAATATGGTATCGACAGAATGATGATGCTTGGTTATATCGCCTCACTGGGCTGAGCCAACCTGAAAAATGGTGGCACGAAGAAAAGCTAGAGAACGCTTGTCCAGATTGCGGTCAGTCCTGGAGCGGTATGAGAACTTGCCAGTGTGGACGATCTCCAGATGAGTGAAACAGAACCCGCCAAGGAAAAAATGATCCGCTTCACTGCGGATCTGCCTGAATCTCTGCATCGTCGTTTCTCGATTTATGCAGCGAGAGAAGGCAAGGATAAAGTTGTACTGTTGCGGGAGTGGCTGGAAGAGAAGCTGAGAAACAGTGGGTGTTGATTTCAGCTCTCTCAATTAAGAATTGTGAATTAAGAGAACCTTATTTGGGTTTTCAAGTCTGCAAACTTAAAGTCTCGCGAGGGTATTTGATGATGAACCGCAAACTTGCTATCGTGCTGTTTGCTCTGCCCTTCGGAATGTCTGCTGCATTGACTAGATCTGCATCGGCAACTGATCAACTTGACAGACACCCCCCTGTCGTCGTAGCCCAACGATACGACGATCACGATGAGCAGTGGAACAACGACCCACGCTACGATAACCAACGTGACCGCAACCAGCAATACAAAGATCATCGGAATCGCAATCAACGACACGAGGATCGACGAAATCGCGATCGACGAGAGGCGATTCGTCGTGAGCAGCTTCGGAAGAATGAACTTCGGCGGCAAGATGGTTCTCGACGGAATGATTCTCGGTGGGAGCAGAATCGTCGTGATAACGTCCGCTGGGATCGAAATCGCCCTATCGATTCTCGCTGGGATCGAAATCGCCAAAATATTCGTAGAGTCTGGATTCCTGGACACTACGAGCGCGGCTTTTTAGGTATTGGTCGTCGCTGGGTTGAGGGTCACTGGGAAACCCGTTAAATTGCTTCAAAGCCTGTGAAAAGATCGCATCTACTACTCCACAGGCTTTTTTGTTGAACTATCTTAGATTCGGTTTATGGCAGCCTGAACCCTTTGAACAAATTCTGACTCTTGATCGCACGTCATCACCAATTCATCGATCGCTCTTGTCATTGCCACATAAAGCAATCTCGCTTCTTCTTCAGGGGAGCGATCTTTAGTCGGCATAAATCCCACACCCGGAACGAAGACCACCGGAAATTCTAATCCCTTGCTAGAGTGCATTGTTACTAATTTGATGCTTTGAGCAGTGGGATTGTAATTGCGGCTCTCGCTGTCACGATTCACCCATTCGATCGGAATGCCGACCTGTTCAAACTCACTGTAAATATTTTCACCCATGAATTTAGAGCGGTAGACGATCGCCATTTCGTTCCAGGCGATTCCTTGAGCATTGAAGCTTTTCGCGCGATCGATCAAATATTCTGTCTCTTTTCTAAAGCTGGGAAGTCGAATCAATTTTGGAAGAGGTAATCAGAATTATTGTGGGTTGTAAACATTACTGAACTTTTTTCTAGGATCTCCGGATATGGGGTAGTAATGCAGCCATTCTGAGGGGTTAAGTGTAGCAAATGCGACTAGTTATTTGATTTTCAATATGAGAGCGTTCTTTGCCACACCCTGCCAGATTAAGGGAGTCCTAGGATGAAACGATCTACTCGTCCGTTATGGCGTTTGATGACTGCAATCGCTACAGGTTTCGGAATTTCTACAGTAATCAATACTAGTGATTATCAGGGCTACTGGTATGGAACAATACGACGGGTTCAAACAGTTGACCTTAATATTTTGTCTCACATAGCACCTGCAAAGTTGTCATTAGCCTTAATGAAAGGTGACACTGACGAGCTAAAGCGTACTGTGGACAGTAATTATGGGCTGTTCGGACTTGTCGTGACAGACTGCACAACGACTCAAACTGAATGCCCTGGTCAAAAAATCCTTTTTGCTTCAAACTCGAAGAACCAGTGGAGATCGAGCTTAACGGTGGAGAGCTTACCTCAAAGTTCCTACGATTTCTTAATGAATCCACCCCCAATAAAAACGGAAAAAAGCTTTAAGAGTCCACACGAAGAAAATCGGGACGCAACTGGTAACAGAAACTCAGGTCAAATTATTGGGCGCGTTTACTATGTTCGCGGTATTCCGCCCACATTTCTAAATGATTATTGGCGTTGGATACAGAATCCTTTCAGTACGAGTGGCACTCATAAAGCTTACTTTGTGAATTCAATGCTGTCTCTGAATGTGGCTTTATTGGTCTGGGTCTTGGTCGAGTTTTTGCTTTATAGAAAACGAGTTTGGGAGGCAACTCTTCTTCGCGATGCCCAGAGAGTACAATCAGACCTTCAAGTTCAATTACAGGAAAAGTCCTCTCTTTTGTCAGAGCGAGAACAATACCGAGCAAAGCAAGAGAAGCGCAATCAAGAGTTAGAAGCTGTAATCGCTCAATATCATAACAAGCTAATCCAAACGGAATTAGAGCAGCAGCATAATGTAGAGCATCTGAGAAATCTAGAACTCCAGCTAGAAGAAGCACAGCAAGCGAAAGTTGAAGGACGGGAGCAGTTAGAAACAATCGTTCTGCTTCAGAACCAAATTAGTATTCAGCAACAGGAGAATGCAAAAACCGCTGAAAACCTAACGCGCTTACGTCATGATCTCAAAATTGCTAATCAACAAGCAGCTGAATCGAGCAACCGAATTCAAACCCTAAATGCTTCCATCGCTGCTCTCTCTCAAGAACGGAATGCAGCTATGGAGCATTCTACTGCCTTAGAAACTGAGCTTCAGGCTACTCGTACTCAGATGATTCAATCTACCCAATTACTCAGTACGTTACAACTTGCCAGCCAAGAAACAAGACAATCTCAAAGGTGGGGAAGAGATTATGAACAGTGCCTCGAAGATGATAACCAACAACTCAATCAATGCATTCAGCAGCTAGAACAAACACGTCAATCTATCTCTGATGAGCGTGATGACCTGCAATTCGAGGGTTGGGATTTGCAAGAGCAGCTAGACTGGCTTCAAAACCAATTCAAGGTTGCTCACATCCATCAACCTCCTCGATGGGTAGCACCGGATAGTTCAGGGCTAGATTCGTCTAATCTTCGTATTGCGATCGTGGGAGGACACCAAAGAATGCGTAACTGTGTATTGTCTCGACTTGAAAAATCTGGGCTAAACAACGTTGTCGAAATCCCCCCATTTTCTGAGAAGACGATTGATCAAAGCCGTCTCAAAAAAAAGATTTCTGAGTGCGATTTAGTAGTTGTAATTACGCGCTACGTAGGACACGAATTAACTGGAATGGTGTCTAATTTAAGGGAAAACGGTTCACTGCGGGGTGAGATAATGAATTTGAACTCGGGCAGGCTAAGGCGGCTTAGGTCTATCCTCATTTTTTAGCACATCATCATAAACCTGTTGATGCTGTTCCTTGCTAATCCAACGATTATAAGTTTGCCAATGAATTGTTGGGCTATGCCCCATATAAGCAGCCGCCACTGCGACAGGTAACTTGAATACTACTGATATCCGAATTGCATAAGCATGACGCAAATCATAGGGAACAAAGGGAATTCCTGCGCGTTTGAATGTTCTGGAAACTCGTTCGCCATAATCCTGATTGATTCGTGCAGTAAGCTTAGGAAGCTTCTTATTCCAGAGTTGCCATCGTTCTACCCATTCTGGATAAAATGGGTAGACCTCTCGTGTTCCAGTTTTACCATCCGTTACTTTTGCGACTAGAATCCGTTCTCCGGACTCACTATCTCGCCACTCAAGCTCAGTAAAAAATACTTCGTGATCACGAAGCCCATAGGTTGCCATCAATGCGTAAAGATATCTCTAAGCAGGGTTAGGAAGCTGTTCAATGGCTTGAGAAATAATCTTATCGGTGGGAATCGTTCTAACGACTTTCTTAGGACTATAGTTTCCGATGTAAGGTCCGACATCGACTTCAATTTGAGCGAATCTCGCAAACTGTCGTAGGAAGGTACAAGCAATCTGTCGTGATCTCGTGTTTGGCTTCGATTTTTGAGCAACTGAAATTATTGCAGATGGGCTTAATTCAGATGTTGCAGGTAGCCACTTCAAAGCAGGATTATAGTAGCGTTTTCTCCAAAGTACTTCAGCAGCTTCAGGCGTTTCGGCTTTTAACTGAGTATCTAGACAATACTGCTTAAATTTCTCAATTCAGGCTTGACACGTAGCAATGTCTGAATTTTCTTCACGATCTAAATACAACTGCCAATCAAATTCCTTGCAGGCAATAAGCGCACCCAATTTTCGCGCTTCTGCCTCTGCCCTTTCCAAACCAGCGGGGTTCGCATAAATTTTGAGCGAAACATCCTGTTGATGAAACTGGATTTTATGAGAATTTGGCTTAGGGGGAAGGGTCGCCCGCAGGTAAAGGCGATTTCCCTTTTGTCGAACCGCCACTCCAACATTAGCGGATCTCAACCGCTCATTGATTGCCTCAACAGTCAATTTACCCTTAACCACTTACCCTGTCTTCCCTAAACTTTCCCTAAAATATAGGGTATATTCTGCCATATTCTGAGATGCTCCCAGATATTCAGAATGCCTGAGATCCTGACAGGGTATGGGTTAGAAGAAAGCTGGTGACAAGACTCGAACTTGCGACCGGCTGATTACAAATCAGCTGCTCTACCAACTGAGCTACACCAGCGTGTACGATTCAGCAATTAGACATCATTGACTTGAGTAGCCAACAATTCATATTACTGCGTGCAATGTATATCGTAACAAAAGATTTGCATCGCGCACCACTTTTTTCAAAAAAAAGGCGTTTTTGTTGTCAAGTCGATCGTTTCGCCTGTGATCGGATGGGTGAATCGAATATCTCGTGCGTGCAGATGTAAGCGTTGATCTCCTTGTGAATTCCCATACAGTCGATCGCCGACGATCGCTGATCCTAATCCTTGAGCTGCATGAACCCGGAGTTGATGCGTTCTGCCAGTAATCGGTCGAAATTCAACTTGGCATGAACTCAGGACGCGAAAATAGGTCAAACAGGGTTTACCAAACTGATAATTGACCTTCTGTTTTGGACGATCGCTGGGGTCACTCCATAAAGGCAGATCGATCTGACCTTCTAACTCAGCAATTTCTTTTTCTAAGACCGCTGTGTAGACTTTATGAATTTGGCGCTGTTCAAATTGCTGGCTTAAGTGTTTGTAGCTGTGTGAATCGCGCGCCAGAATCAGTAAGCCAGACGTGTCTTGATCTAATCGATGAACGGGGATGAGCGGTTCAGAGAAGCGATCGAGAATACAATCCTGCCCATATCGCCCTCGGACGGAAAGTAACCCGGCAGGTTTATTAACGATGATGAGGTGATCATCTTGGTAGACTGTCTCAATCGAACTTGTGCCAGCAAGCAGAAATCCGAGCATGGGTTGGCAACGCTCCACGCAGGCTCCATAGAATTGTCCTGGAATTTTGTCTCCCATCGGTTCACCCCACCAAAACTCAGCCATTGCAATCGGCTTTAAATCATGAGTTGCAGCGTAATGTAGAAGCTTAGGCGCACAGCACTCTCCGGTTCCCGTGGGCATTGAGGTGAGAAGCTCGCTGAGCGATCGCGTTTCTCCAGCAAAATTTGTCACTCGATAGCTAGCATGCATCTGTGCTTGAAGTTGCTGCGAGAGTCGCTTACGTTTTTGTTTAAGCTGACGAATCTGTTCATCAGCTTGATCAATGATTTGTTTGAGTGGAATGAGATGTGAATCGCGATCGCGTTTTAGATTGCGTTTCTCAATGCCATCGCGTTTGCTTTGTTCATCTAATTCAAAAGCCAGATCTTGATTTTGTCGCTGCTGTTGGCGTTCGAGTTTTCGTTGGTGATGAAGGATTGAGAGTTGTTCAAGTTTCTGCTTGTATTCTGTCTCTAGAATTTTGTACTGCTGACGCTCAGGGATACAAGAGAGTTGAATTAATTGCTGCTGAATCGAGTTGAGTTGGGTTAAAGTTCTAGCTTCTTCGAGTTGCACGCGATCGCGACCCGGAATCGGCGGAACCCACCCTTCAACAACGCTCCGTCCATTTAGTAAGCCAGAAAAAGCTTTGAGAATGTGTTGCTCTCCAGAAGCAGACTGAGCTAGTAAAACGCCGTACATCTTACCTTCGCAAGCTGAAAGATTTTGCATCAATTGACGCGCAATCGCTTCGACAAATTTTGTGCGTGGTAGTCGTAGGAGAGTATTTGAGTTTGGACAAATTCCCTCATACCAATAGGTAACTCCATCAGGATCAAGCTGCGATCGCATGTTTTGCTAAAACGCCTTCATAGTAGTTCTGCAATTGCTTGGTTGCAGATGACCAACTCCAACGCTCTGCTTCATGGCGGGCATTTTGGCGAATCATTTCTCGCGTTTCGGTTTGAGCTAAGAGCGATCGCGTGGCAACGATCGCACCATTCTCATCGGTCGGATCGAAGAGATAGCCATTCACGCCATCTTCCACAATGTCAGGAATTCCACCTGAGCGAGCCGCGACCACTGGACAACCTGCTGCCATTGCTTCGAGCAGCACTAAGCCTAAAGTTTCAGTCCGAGACGGAAAAACAAATGCATCAGACGAAGCAAAGGCAGAAGCTAGCTCTTGACCTGCTAAGTAACCCACAAAATTCGTATGAGTACCAGCAAAATGCTTTTCTAACACTTGCCGATTTGGACCATCGCCAACTAGAGCTAAGCGAGCATTGGGGATCGATTCGAGCACAGGTTTAATGCGATCGATTTCTTTTTCTGCTGAGAGTCGCCCCACGTAAAGCAGCAATGGAGCTTCGGGATGACCTTGAGAAAGCCGCGATCGCATTTCTAAACTTGCTAAATGCGGCTGAAACGTTTCAGTATCAACTCCTCGCTGCCACAATCTCACGCGCTCAATCCCGTGATCGGTCAATGCCTGCATCATTGCAGTAGAGGTGCAGAGATTGATTTCTGCTTGATTATGTCCTGCTTTCAGCAATTCCCAAAGCACACCTTCTAAAGCACCTAGCCCATAGTGCTGAAGATATTCTGGTAAATGGGTGTGATAGGAAGCAACGAGCGGAACATTGTGTAATTTGCTATGGAGTAAGCCTGCTAATCCCAACACTGCGGGATTGACGACATGAATCAGATCAGGCTTGAATCGATTGAGTTCATCCCCGATCGAAGGTCGCGGAAAAGCCAGCTTGAGTTCTGGATACAAGGGAAGCGGAACGCCTGAAACGCCGTGAATTCTTGCGCCCTTATATTCGGTTAGACCTCCATCAGGCGAGAACACAAGAACTTGATTACCCTGTCTTTGCAGATGATCGACAGTATGTTTGAGTCGGGTAACAATCCCATCAACTTTGGGAAGAAATGTCTCTGTAAATAGAGCAATCCGCATATTCAGAATTTAGTTCGATGTTTTATCAGGTAATCCACACAATCCATGAACTCCAATCGCGACAATCACACCACCGAGTAACACTCCGAGTCCTTCTGCAAAGCAGTTGATTCGATGACGTACTTCGGCAGATTGAGCGATCGAGAGTTCACGCGCTCCGGCTCCAGTTCGGCTCAATTGCTCATAGTTGCGATAAGCGCGATCGAGGGCTGCCCATTCTGGAAAAAGATAGAACGTGCTAATGACGATCGCACTTAATCCAGGCACGATCGTTGTCAGTAATAAGAGCAACCCTCGATGGTTCATTAGCGCTTCCAAGTCACTTTCGGCAGAATCTCATCGTGATCAACGCGATCTTTGTATTTAATCGCGAAGTTCAACAATGAATCGAGTAACGAGTCAGAGAGATAGTGAGGCTGCAAGCCTAAATCCAGCAGATTGGTATTTTTCGCGTTGAAGTAATGTTCTTCTTTCTCAATTCGAGGATTGTCAAAGTTTTGAACATCAACTTTCAAGCCCATGGATGACCCTGCTTTCTGAATCATGCTGGCAATTTCGCCTACGCCAAACAGTTCAGTAAATTGATTGAAGACGCGGAATTCTCCGGGCTGTGCTGGAGTCTCGATTGCGAGTTCTACACAGCGCACCGTATCGCGAATATCCAGGAATCCACGAGTCTGTCCGCCTTTTCCATAAACGGTTAGCGGATGTCCGATCGCTGCTTGAATACAGAATCGATTCAACGCTGTTCCAAATACGCCGTCATAGTCGAGACGGTTAATCAGCATCTCATCCATGCCAGTTTCTTCGGTCAAGACTCCGTAGACGATTCCTTGATTCAAATCAGTGGCTCTCAAGCCCCAAATCCGACAAGCAAAATGGATATTGTGCGAGTCATGCACCTTACTGAGGTGATACATGCTGCCGGGCTGCTTCGGATAGGGCAGGGTATCTTTGCGTCCGTTGTGCTCGATCGTAATGTAGCCTTCTTCGATGTCGATATTCGGCGTACCGTATTCGCCCATCGTCCCGAGCTTGACCAAATGACAATCGGGGAAGCGCTCTTTCATGATGTAGAGCAAATTCAGCGTTCCGACGACGTTATTGACTTGAGTCAGAACGGCATGTTCGCGATCGATCATCGAGAACGGGGCAGACCGCTGTTCGCCGAAATGCACGATCGCATCCGGTTGGAACTGATCCATCGCTTTGCTGAGAAATTCGTAATTTGTGATATCGCCGATGAAAAGATCGATCGTCTTTCCGGTAATGTCTTTCCAGCGTTGCAAGCGTTGTTTAATTGGTGCGATCGGGGTGAGGGTATCAATGCATAATTCATTGTCCCAATGCCGTCGCACTAAGCTATCGAGAATGCCGACCTCATGACCTCGATTGGACAAGTAGAGGGCAGTTGCCCATCCACAATAGCCATCACCACCAATTACTAGGACTTTCATCTTGCTCAATCTTTTCTGCCGATACTTTGCCAAATCTATCAGGTTTCGGCACTCAGAAGATCGCTTCTAGCAACGACTTAGAGTGAATCTCACTCTAAACCGCGCTACTCAAGGAAAATCTCTATCCTGGGAATTATTTTTTCACTCGGTCTAAGTATCCTAGATCACGTCATGCTCGGATTTCATCGGCAAAACTCGCCCAGCGCACGAATTCAAATTGTCCTGCAACCGATCCCCAAACTTGCTCATCGGTCTGTGGGTCACGACCGCGATCGAGACTGGTAAACCACGATTCGTTGATTTCAAATTCGCTATCGAGATAGGTTTCTTGCCCTTTGCGAGTGACCATACAAGCCTTGCCGGGTTCGATGCTGCCTTTGAAACTGCTGCCTGTCCAGTGCACGATCATGTTGCATCCCGGCATTTTCTCAAACTGGTCGGGGCTGAGTTCTTTCAGGCGATCGAGGTTGCGGGATGCGCCGTAGAATTTTTCTTCATCGCGCACGTGATAATTTTCAATTTCAATATGATCGGCGTGTGCCACTAATTTCAAGGCGCGCAACCGATAGGGGACATTGAGCATGTAATCGTATGCCTGTTCGACAAAAAATCCAATCCCACCGGGCAGTTCAAAGGGCAACGGGCGCATACACACTCGAATGTGAGCATACATGGGCGGATTTTCAAATGCCTGTTGTTGATTGCTAAAATCGGCTGCCATCCAGCGCGCTAGGGTGGCGATATCGGTAGAGTGTGACATGCGATTTATATATATAAAGACGTGCGACTTAAATTGTAGAACGTTGCGTGGGACAAAGACTTAGCCTTTTAACCCTGTCAGCCGAAAGAGAAGAAACTGTGTAATTTGCACGAGTCCATTGAAATTGTCGTCGCTCACCAAGATGAGACTCTGAGAGCCATCCGGGAATCGTGCTCCTAGAGTCATGCCTTCTAAATTATCGAGCCGTACACCTAACGTATTGAGGTCTAGGAGCAACTCTTTGCGCGCGGTTTGTACGCCTGTCGCATCGCGCAATGTTTCGATCCTGGAAGTATCGCTGGCGGTTCCAGTTTCGACTTGAAACAGTTTCGCTTGAAATCCGCCGAGTCCTAGAGATCGCTCTAAACTCAAAAAGTGTCCGCCCTGGTCGATCGAGAGTAAATCGGTCAATCCGTATTCGATCGTATTCGCGGGTTTGGGATCGAGCGGGTAGGCATGTTCAGAAATCAGAGCAGCGCGATCGCCGATAAACTGATAGTGCAAGATTCGATTCAAAACGCTTTCGCTGCGGTTCGGTAAGGATAAATCTTGAACCAGAGGCGATTCAAGCGCTGCAAATAGGCGATAGGGTTCAGCGGGTGGTGCAGTCGCAGCCCCTGCATTGAGTGACATCGCTTCAAACGCACGATTATTTTGGATACCGCGCGTTTGTTTGATCCCTAATTCATCTGGAAAATAAGCGTCTGGCAGTTTTAGTTTTCGCTTCAGTTGTCCGGTTTGTAGATCGAATTCTCCAAGAAAGGGAGAGATGCTTTGATTCGCTGCACCTTCGCTGGAAATGAAGACGGTTTTCTGAGGAGACAAGGAGATTGCTTCAGCATCGATCGTATTGTTCTGAAACGGCTCCCCGTTCTCATCTTTCAGGGTTGTGACGTTTTGAATTTCAACAGATTGCAGGCGTGGGGTTGAATCGATGTTCAATTTCAGCGTGTAAAACCGTGCAGGGTTACGATCGCTGCGATCGTCTGAGACCGCATAATAAAGATCATTTTTACGATCGTATGTAATCCCTGAGAGTCCTCCGACCGCCGTATTTTGAAATTGCTTATCAGACAAGGTATAGCTGCCCAAGAATTCCGCTTGCAACGGTAAAAACAGTCGATCTTCTGCTTTGACTTGAGGCAGACTGCATCCAGTCAAACCGAGAAAACAACAGACGATCGCAATCCAAGAAACCCAGCGACGCATTGATCTTTCCCTTGAAAATTCCTGTTTCACTTTAGCGCGGATAGCTCAGAGTGTTTGAATTTGTCTGTCTCGATCTCTCGATTCTGATCGAAATATTTCTTGCGCGATCGCATCAGATTCAAGATCTGGATCACGATCGCGCTTCTTTAGACAAGACATTGCAATCCGCGCTGAGCAATTTCAGTCATTTCTTATCAACGAGATCGCATTTCGGATTGCGATTTTAAATTCTCCATCTGGTAAGCGATCGAGAATGTGTTGTCCTTTTTCTAGTAGAAATTGTTTTAGCGCCGGATCTCGATCTGCTTCGGAGAATAAAACTTGTTGGATCAAGTCTCTCTGAGTTGCAGAAGTAGTTGCGACGTTTTGATGTTTGAGTTGACCGAGTAGCTCTTGTAGATTTGAATTGGGATCAATCTGATTTGTGATGAGACTGCGAACTCCATGAGCCGCTTCGCGATACTCAATCTGTCCTGACCCAGCAAGATTGGTAATCGTACTGCCTGAGATCAAGAAATGATTCCCAAAGGGTTGCTGGCTAAAATTCGTTAAGGCTTCGGCTTGCCGCTGCATTGCTTCTGTTTGGGTTTCTACAATGCCGAGTAATCGATTGATCTGCTTATCTTTTGCTTCCATAATCGATCGCAGATCTTCATAAGTACTCTGAACTTGTTGCTCAACCTGTTGCTTAGAGACTCCTTCTCCATGCGTGACTTTGACAATCCAATAATTTCCCCGCTGCTCAATTCCTTTGAGTTCTAGCCCCATGCCATCATCTTCGAGCCTGAACTTCTCAAAGGTAAAGCTCAAAGCTCTCCAATCAATTTGATCTTGAAAGACAAGCTCAACAGCATTGGTCAATTTCTGAAATAGGGACTCAAATTCACCGGGTTGAAAATCGCGATCGCTAGGATATCGATCAGTAGGTTGGTTATTCTCAAACTCTCGATAAACATAATCACATTTCACACCTGTGAGAACAGTTTGCTGATTAAAGCTCCAGTCTTTAATACATGCACCAGTTAAGTCTGCTTGGCTTAAATCTGCATTCGTGAGAATCGATCGTACCAAGATACTGTCGCGCAAATCTGCTCCTCTCAAGTCGGCTCCATCAAGATTTACTTCACTTAAGTTACAACGCCTTAGATCAGCCCCTCTTAGGTATGCTCCACATAGATTTACACGGCTAAAATCAGAAGCTTTACTGCTGCCGACTGTTAGCAATTCTTGAACTTTGGGCAGGTCTAGATCAAAGTACTGATTGTCCACTCTAGCCAAATCGAGCCCTTTGACCTCTCTTAAACAAGTTCGATAAAACTTCCTAGCTCTGAAATCTGTATGTGCTATTTTCGCTCCTGTGAAATCGAGTCTGCTTAGATCTAATCCTTTAAAGGAAGTCCCTCCGATTGCTGCCCAAAAGGTGGCTTTGGGTCTAACCCAACTCCATCTTCCTTCTCTTTCCAGCATTCTCTGGGAAGTAATGAAAGCTGTAATGACTATGCCAAGGAATAATATGACCGTAAAAGCAAAATTTCCAGCTACTTTAGTTTGTGCTGTATCGACAGCAACCCAAACCAGTCCAGTGCTGATTAAAGAGGATGTCAATAACGCAATTAAGCAGCCTCTTAATGTGCAGGCTAGTAATGTAAACGCAATGCACTGCGCGATCGTAATGACTCCTACACAGGAGAAAATCGTTCCAATCGATAGAGAAAGAGAGAATGTAGTAACGTCAAACCCAGGTGCTGTATTAAATAAATAGAGTAATAAGCTAATCACAAAGACTGACAAGAGTGGAACGATGTATACTCTTGAAATTCCTAGGGTTGTAATTGAGAATAGAATCGCGCCTTGCGTTAAAAAGACAAGAGCTACTGCGACGATTGAAATTCGACCTGTTGCAATACAGCATTGCACTAAGATTGTTGCTGCAATCAATGCAATGAGAGAAGCTAGTGTTATAATCGCCGTTGAAATGACGATTAGAAAAAATTTCCAAGCTAAATTCTGGCCTGCTTTTGCACCTCGAAAGTCATTGTGCTGATCATCGATCTCTTTGAAACAGAGACTTTGTATGTCACGAACCATAGAATCGTTCCCTGATGCGGTAGCTTTCTTGATAGAAAAGGTAGATGGATGATGTTCCAAGCTCGTTGATGGTGTTCTGACTATAATTTAATCATAAAAAATAAGATCTCATTGGAAGATGAGATCTTCAGAAAGGATTTTACTATTGTTGTTAAGACTACTCTTTTTTTAGCAGCTTCTTACATATTTCTGCATCCGGAAATGTCTTACAATACCATTCAGGAGGATTGCTTTGAACAGAAGCCTTTCCAATAATTTCAAGTAACTTTGGAATAGCTATATTCAATACCTCTGACAGTTTCTGTAAATTCGCAAAATCTTCGTTGATCCTAGACTCAATCGTTTGAATCGATTCAATTGAAAGCCCTGATCGATCACTTACTTCTTGTAAATTGATGTTCTGCGTATCAAGATATTGTTGAATTCGAGACTCATTCATAGTAAATCTCCCTGATAGAAATACCATGCATTATGGCATGCTACATTGCCTAGACTTGCAGTTGAAGATTATTTCAATTCCTTTCATCTAAAAGCGCCAATCGCTAAGATTGGTTGTGTCACTTCCAAGTCACACTCTAGCTCTAGTAAAGGAATCATGTTCTAAGGTAGTATGGCTTTAGAGCACGACGTGTCCAAGCAGTATAAAATACACTAAAATTACTGTTTGGTACAACCAGGAGCTTGTGGAAATAGTTCGCAAAACCACTCAGCAGGATTTCTATCCGGAGTCTTATTTTCAGTCTTACTTCCAATGGCTTCAAGTAATTTCGAGATAGGTATGTTCAATGCCTTTGCAACTTTCTGTAAGTTAGCAAGATCCTCGATAATCCTTAATTCAAGTGTTTGAATCGATCCAACTGAAAGTCCTGATTTTTCACTTACTTCTTGTAAACTTATATTCTGTGTATCCACAATTTTTTGGATTTGAGATTTATGCATGTTAGTCCTCACCTTAGAAGTAATGTAAATTATGCTACACTAAACTCGCCCAATTTACGTATAGCTTGAAGATTATTTTAATTATTTCTAGCAAAAAATCATATGTTCTCTTAAGATTGCTTTCACTCTTTTTTTGCATCTCCTTCGTTATAGTGAATTGAACCAGTCACAACCATATTGGTGATTGAACTATTAGAGATATTTAAAGTATTTTGAGCAGCAATTGAATCTGATTGATTGATACTGCTTTCTGCTGAATATGCTCGATTTTGGAGAGTCGGCAATTCTGCCTCACTTTGTAGCTTTCCCAACTCTTCTGCAAGCCGTCGAATCCCTTTCGCAATATCTGTGAAAGCACTATCGATGTTGTCCCAAGTTGTTACAGGACGCATATCTCTCGGCAATCCTTGTAGCTTCCCAAATGGCGCACCTTGCCAATCACACGGGCGTAAAATAATTGGAATTACACAAGCTTCCTTCGCTTCATGTCGTACCATTGCTCGATTCACTTCAACATCCCAGCAGTAATCTGATGCTAGAAAATCATCGCTAATGAGCAGCAAAATGATGTTAGCGGTTTCCAAATGGGTGTTGATCTGCTTATCCCATTCATTGCTGGGCAGGATTTGTCGATCGTGCCAAGCCTCGATCTTCCCCAAGCGCTTAAGAATGCTGAGATGGTTGGCTAACTTGTCACGTAGGCTTTCATCTTCGTGGGCATAAGAGAAGAAAACAGTGATGCTCATGATAATTGATGAATCAGAGATAGATACAGAGAGCTTCATGCGCGATCGCACTTTCTCCGTATCTTTTTCTCTGAATCATACTGATCGTTATCGATTTAGGCAAAAGATCGTTACTTCTCGTTCAAAATATGCGTTGGCAAACCATCAATACTGATCTGATTTTTATCATGCCAATACTGTTGGATTCCGGCTTCTCCTTTCTTCTCTGCCCACTCGACGAGCGTTTCTCGATCTCCCAAATGCTCATACAGGGGAACGCCAAATCCGCAAGACGTTTGCACTGCCTCCACAGAAACCTTCACCACCTGTCGCGCCCCTGGTATCGGCTCAAATAATGAATAAAAATCCTGCCAGTCATGATCTCTCGGGCGAATGACACAGCCTGTGCCGTAGAGCCGCAGAATCATCGGTTTCTCGGCGAAACTGCAAAACATAAGCGTCATCCGCCCATTCTCGATCAAGTGAGCGCTCGCTTCATTCCCACTCCCTGTGAGATCCAAATAAGCAACTGTATGAGCATCCAAACATCGAAACGAATTCATGCCTTTTGGAGAGAGATTAATTCGTCCTTGAATCGGCGCAGTTGCAGTAAAGAAAATATGCTGTGCCTGGATAAATTCCTGAAGAGATTCGGTCAGTTCCGGATAAAACTTTGCCATTGAATTAAATGACTGAGGAGCGATTCAAACCTTATCATTTTTCTGGAAATGAATCGCTCTTATTCAGAGCTGATGAGCATGGTGTTAGACCTAAATCAGTTGTAAAGCGAGGTCTGGAGTGTGATTTTCTTAATAATCCCCACTCCCCACTCCCCACTCTTTCTAGCTTTTACAACTCAAGCAGAATCACCTTAATATCCACTAATTTGATGACCCGTTGCCGTGATTGCCTGTTTGAAGGTTTCTTCTGAGGCTTTTCCTTCTACCGTGACTGTTTTTTGCTCCAGATTAATATCTACTTTTGCGTCAGGTTCGTGTGTCAAAATCGTGTCTTTAATATCTTGTGCAGCTTCAGGGCTATTAAGAGTCGGAACGTGTAGTTTGAGTGCCATAGTTATTTATCCATATCGACGCTCTCTATCCTGTTGAACTCTCAGCAAAGTTATCCCTCGCTACAGATAGATTTTGTTGCAGAGTATTTCACTTTCCGGATCGAATTCCCAAGATAGCGGATAACAGAACTACGGCTTGACTGCATATTTTTTGCGACTGCTCCCTATTCAAATTTTATGGATCAATTCAATTGGTAATCCTGTTATGACGATTCAACGTGGCATCGTTGCGGCAAGTTTTCTCGCGTTCGCCTGTGTTCTTCCCGTGCAAGCCTCCTCCGCTCTCTTAACTCGGGGTGAAGTCTACAAACTCACGAATCAAGCGCAATTGCTTCAGCGCAATCGTCCGGCACGTCCAGCTCGACTCTCTGATGTATTAGTGCCCCAAGATGCAATTAAAACGGCAACGCGATCGAGAGCCGAACTCCTCTTTAATGAAGGCTCTCTCGCCCGAATTGGCTCGAATGCAATTTTCCGATTTATCCCCGGAATGCGCGGGTTTCAGTTGCGTAATGGAACCGCTTTGATCATGAGTCCGCCGACTACCGTTGCAACGCGGATTGAGACATTAGATGGAAGTGCGATCGCAGAATTACCTCCAAGCGCGATCGATGCTCCTCCAACCAGCGAGCAATACCAGACTCGCAGTTTAGCCATGGTAGTTCACGTCGATGGTGCAAACAATAAAACTCAGTTTTTCAATCTCACGAATAATCCAATCAAGATTTTAGATAATAAAGGCAACTTCATTGTGATTAATGGTGGAGAAACCGTAACAGTACAAAATGGCGTGATTGGGAAAATTAATACCTTTGACTTGAGAAAGTTTTATCAAACGAGTTCACTTTCGACAGGTTTAGCACCCGCTCAAGAAAGCTTGATTGCTCAAGAGCCTGCGAAAGTTCAAGCCACTTTAAATCTGGTGCGCGTTGCCACGATCTCAGCGTTAAATCTGCAAGCGCGCAAACTCGAAGGACTCTGCACCTTAAATGCTCGGGGAGGAGCAAGCACGCTCAGCACAAATTGCATCACAACCGATTCTGATGATCCGCTCCGAGACTTTCAAGATCGGCGCGATGTCACCACCCCTCGACCTGAACGGCAACCGCCTGTAGATGTCGTTGTCCCACTCACTCCACCCCCCACAACTCCACCCCCTACAACTCCACCCCCCACAACTCCAGCGACCAATCCAAATTCTCCAACTGGCGTTCCTGTCTTCGTTCGCCCCAACTGATTCACCTGGTAAATTCCAATGCGCTACATTCTCGCTGTACTCACGCTTTTGGCAACGCTAGGAACTATTTCCCCTAGTTTTGCTCAGCCTGATCCGGTGTCTTCTCCGATCGATCACGCACCGACAGATGATATTCAGCCCCTCGACCCCGAAGATACTCAATCTGAACTCGGAGAAATTGAAATCATCGATCGACCTGCCCAAACTCGTCGTCAACCAGATGTGCAGTTGCTTGTGCGATCGTCGGTGTTTTCTAGCTCCAATATCACCGCACTTGAAGCCCTGAAACAATCCGATACTGTTTTCACAAATACAGCGCACCTGCTGATCACACCCAAGCTCGGCGAGAATACAAGGCTAATTGCTTCAGCAGGAGGTGGAATTGTCCGATTTGCGTCTGAAGGCGATTCTAACTACAACATTGAGCAGTACAACATTGCGGTTCAACAAAGACTTGCACCTGGAACATTTGGACAGTTGGGATGGGTACAAGATACCTTGCGCCGCCCAGGGAGTGGTGATTTGCTGACGCGAGATAATGCGGTGCAGTTGATTGTGGGACGGCAAGATCAGTTAGGTAAGCAAGCTCGATTGGATTCGTTTTATGAATTTCGATCGAGCTTTACGAATCCAAGTGAAGACAGTCGGATTACCAATACGATCGGTACAAGATTGCGCTATGACATTTCACCGCAAGTGCAGGGCGCATTAGATTATCGCTTGTCGTTTAAGAATTTTACGCAAGGCGTTTCTCGTTCAGATACCGAACATCAGATTAGTGCGATCGTGATTTACAACATTAATCCAGATGTATTTTTAGCCGGATCTGCGTCGTATTTGTTTGGACGATCGTCAAATGCTGCGATCGATATAAACAATCTGTCATTCGGGCTGAGTTTGGGCTTTAACCTGCCCCTCTTCTAGTAGAGTGAATGATTGGAAACTTTTTTATCGAAACCAATCATGAACGCAGACCCCGTAACATTGATGAAACAGCAAGTCGGTTATGCCGCTGCTGCCAAAGTCCAATCCAATTCGATCGTCGGATTGGGGACTGGTTCTACGACTGCTTATGCGATTCAGGCGATCGGAGAACGGCTTCAATCTGGCGATCTGCAAAATATCAAGGGAATTCCCACCTCGTTTCAAGCGATCGTTTTAGCGCGTCAGTACGGAATTCCTTTGGTCACTTTGGATGAAGTCGAGAAAATTGATATCGCGATCGATGGTGCAGACGAGGTAGATCCGCAAAAAAATCTGATTAAAGGTGGCGGTGCCGCTCACACTCAAGAAAAAATTGTCGATAGTTTAGCCGACCAATTCATTGTGGTTGTCGATAGCGGCAAATTGGTGGATCACTTGGGTTCAACGTTCTTGCTTCCGGTTGAAGTGTTGCCGATGGCAGTAACTCCGGTGATGAAAGCGATCGAGAAACTAGGCGGTAAGCCTCAGCTTCGCATGGGCGTGAAGAAAGCAGGTCCGGTTGTCACGGATCAAGGCAATCTCGTTATTGATGTGAAGTTCGATCGCATTGATCAACCCGCCGAGCTAGAAAAGACGTTGAATAACCTTCCCGGTGTGCTAGAAAACGGCTTGTTCGTCGGTGTAGCAGACATCATTATGGTGGGCGAAGTCAAAGATGGGCAGCCGAGTGTGAGAGAGTTTTAAACGGTTAGATTGGGTGGGGGAATAGGGAGAAAACTAGCAATGGCTCTTGCTCCCCACTCCCCACCGTTTTCAACTTGACGAACAACTAGCCGATATCAAATCAGGCTGCTCCAAACTCTGCTTGCAAAGCATCATCGTTATCATCAGCGATCGTTGCCACAATTGTGATCAGCCGAGAAATTTCGCCAGGAGATAGCTCTGCAACAGTTCGAGAAGAAACGACTGCGACTTTGGAATCGACGATCGCAAAATGCGCTTCAAACGTACTGAGCCAATTCATCTCAAGTAGCTTTCGCATCAATTGCGGCTCGTTTTGGACGGGAAGATTCAGAATATGTGCCCAAACAGAAAATGCATCATCGTCAGAAGTTCCGGTCAGTTGCACAAATGTTTCTACGCTGCCGTATTTGAATTTCCATACAGAGCTGCCCTCACTGTGGCTCACCATTGCGCTCTTGTTTTGATCCAAGCTACCAATGACAGTTTCAATCACTTCTATAAGCTTGACCCCTGTAATCGCAGCTTCTTCAGGCGTTTCAGTTTCGAGATCAGGTTGGTAAGTTTCCATAAGCAAATAGGTCTAGAGTCCAGTTTAGAGTTACGGTAGCGTTTCCTGATAGGGATTGCCCTAGTCTTGGGGATTTCTTTACTTTTAGCAGGGAAACCAAGGTTTGAACCATTTTGTCTGTCTATTGGTAGAGATAGCAAATGCTTCACCTGAGAGATGAAAGGATTTGGTCGATCGCGGAATAGTTGAGAGGCTAAGCGATAAAGGAGAATTATTATGCCGATCGCCATCCGGGATGACGTGGTTTATATCATGCTGAAAAAAATCGACGAGAGCGATCAAGGGCCAGGGCCTGATCCGGTGAAATTTGATGAAACTGATTTTGCAGGGATCAAGCTGACTCCCGTTGATCTGCTAGGACATTTAGATTTTCTCAATCAACGCCAGTACATCAATGCTGAATTTTCTGGAAATGCTTATGGAAACCAGGATGATGTACCGAATGTTGTCGATCGCGAAGAGTTTGGTTTGAGAATTGCCAATACATATGGCGCAGAAGATGGTCCGTTGCCCCATCTGATTGAGTTCAAAAAAGCTGAACTGACTGAGAAAGGTCGGAAAATGCTCGAAGAAATGGAAGCTAAGCCGCCTGAATCTCTGCAATCTGGGACAACTGTTCCGATCGCGACAAAAGATACGCCATTCCTTGAAAAAGTAGCGCTCAAAGGCGGATTTTCTGACCTCTATGATGCACGCGATGTGACAGAAGTCGTCTTCCGAACCATGCGCGACATGATGACGAATGAGGCAGTTGAGCATGTTTCAGAAGAGTTACATGTTCCTCTCGACGAAGGTAATCCTGACAGAACGCTTTATACGGCGACTCCACTAGCAACGGAAGTTTCCGATTTGTGGGAGGATACCAATCCGATCGTGCATTTCCTCAGTCATATCCGTCCACCGTTGAAGATTAAGTCAGAGACTTTCTTGTTCCGAGTCAGACAAGAAGGAGGATTGCAGCCGAATACGTCACCAGAGCAAGTTGTTTCAGCAGTCTTTTCAGCAACGAAAGATGAGCTATCACAGGAGCGAATTCAAGAGGTTGCAAGTTTCTTGCCAGATGAAATTCGTCGCTTGTGGGAGACGGCTTAATTACGTAGGGAGTGGGGAGTAGGTCTCTACTCCCCCACTCCCCTACCGCTTAACTCTCACCTTACGATCGGGATTTTGCTTCCTCACCCACGCCAAAAACTTTGCCATCGCTGGATCATACTTCAAGCGCTCAACTGTATTGAGTTCTTGAGCCAGTTGGCGATTGTCGAATAGAGTATGAATTTGGTGATGGCAGGCAGGGCAAATCTCGATCGTTTCACCCGGATCAAGTTTTTTGCGTTTGGTATGCTGTCTGGGAACTAGATGGTGTTCAGTAAGTGCGGGGACATCGCGATCGCAAAGCTGACAATGCATGAAGCTAGAAACAGTAACTTTCTTCTAGCCTAGCGCTCACGAACTTGAATGGATGCCACGATCGCGCAATTGCTTGACAAAAAATTCTTCGAGCGATGGACGAGCCAACGACATCGAAATTAGCTGAGCATTCATCAAAGCTAGACTGTCGATAAAATCGGCTGCTGCACCGTTGAGATGTCCTGACCAAAGCCCATCCTGAAACTCCATGTCTGGCAGCCACGGCTGCAACATTTCTGGTCTACCGCCTTTCACCATCACATAATATTTTTCAGCCGTTCCAAGGAGTTCTTGCATCGAACCTAGAGCAATGAGTTCGCCTTGAGCAAGTAAAGCAACGCGATCGCAGATCTTCTCCACATCGGATAGCACATGACTATTAAAGAAGATAGTTTTGCCCTGAGCTTTGAGTGACACAATAATCTCTCTCATCTGATAGCGACCGAGCGGATCGAGTCCAGACATCGGTTCATCGAGAAAGACCAAATCTGGATCGTTGATTAATGCTTGTGCCATACCGATGCGTTGTAGCATTCCTTTCGAGTATTGCCGCAACTGTTTCTTCTTCGCCGCAGATTGAGCGAGACCGACGAGATCTAACAGCTCAGGAATGCGTTTCTTTTGGCGCGATCGCTCAATTCCGAACAAGTCTCCGGTGTAGTTGAGAATTTCCCAACCCGTTAAATAATCGTAGAAATAAGGATTTTCAGGCAAATATCCAATCCGCTGTTTGACAGCACGATCGCCCAAAGATGCACCTAAAATCGTGGCGCGTCCTGAAGTGGGGCGGACAATGCCAAGTAGAGTCTTGAGTAACGTGGTTTTTCCGGCTCCATTTTGTCCGAGCAGCCCAAACGTCTCTCCCTCGTATACTGTGAGACTTACAGAATTGAGAGATTTCACTTTTTTATTCATCCAGAACCCAGTGCGGTAAGTCTTACTGAGTTCGTAGGTCTGAAGCGCGATTGAGCGTTCGATCGTGGGAAGTTGAAGGCGAGTTGCAACAGCAGAATCCATAAGTGCCTCGATCACTACTGAGTAGCCATTTAATCACTCTTTACAATTCCCGCTTCAGCATTTTTTGCGATCATGCGACTCGATACTTCTATATTTTGTAAACTTTGTTTAGAAGCTTGGGGAAATGATGATGAATCGATCGAAATTTGTCGCTGTGATGACTGGGATTATTTCTTTGATTTTGGGCGTGGGCTACTTGCTGCTGGTGCAGTTGTTGGACTTTCGAGGCGAGATGCTTCCGGCTCCGATCGAGATGATTCCGCTGGGCTGGTTTTAGTCGCAGCAATTCGTCTCGGAACTTCATACGTCCAAAAATCCGAGGCGAGTTCTGTATTCGGAAAAATTGCTCGTGCTTCATCGAGAAGATCGTTGATACCGATCGCATTTCCCGGCGCATATCTCGGGCTGAAATGCGTCATGATCAAAGTCTGCACTTGAGCGAGTAATGCCGTCTGCGCTGCCATTGTCGAAGTTGAATGCAGCCGTTGAAATGCCATCTCGGCATCTTGATGGGCAAAGGTGGCTTCATGAATCAGCACATCTGCACCTTGAGCCAGTTCGATCGCGCTTTCACAAAAAACAGTATCCGTACAATAAACAACCTTTCGCCCAATTTCTGGCTCACCGCAAAGAATTTTGCCATCGATCGTTCGACCATCTTCTAGCGTGACGGTTTCTCCGCGCTTCAACTTTCCATAAATTGGGCCGGAAGGAATTCCTAATTCTTTGGCAAGCTCAGCCTTGAAATGTCCTGGACGATCTTTTTCAGTAATGCGATAGCCAAAAGCCGGAACCCGATGTTTCAGCAACTGACAGGTCACTGTAAATTCTTCATCCTCAAACACCAGCCCCGGACTAACCGGATGAAACTTTACAGGATAAGAAAAATGCGTCTGCGAGTAGCGTTTACAGGCTTTGAGATAGGGATCGAGATCCGGTGGCCCATAAATATCGATCTGTTGAGGATTTCCGGCAAGTCCACAACTTGCAAGCAATCCCATTAAGCCGAAAATATGATCGCCATGTACATGCGTGACAAAAATTCGGCGAATCTGGCTGACTCGCAAATCACTGCGCAGAAACTGGTGCTGCGTGCCTTCTCCACAATCAAATAGCCAAACTTCAGCCCGCTGCGGCAAGCGTAGCGCGATCGCACTGACATTCCGCGATCGTGTGGGTACACCAGAACTCGTTCCCAAAAATGTGATCTGCAAAGCCGACTCACCTGAACTCAATACACTATCTTCATACTGCCACAGGAACTTGCCTGTAACCGAGGCGGTCAGAGCCAAAGAACCGATGAAAATTTCATGTGGTTTCCGTGATCCGGATTACAGCCGAGACGAAGTGACATATATTAACAAATGTTAGAAATTCGAGAAATCGTGGCAGATTGATCCAGATAGCCTCGTGTGACCGCTGTTTGTTGTTAGTGAAAACCCGTAGCAATATGGTTAATCAAATGAATTTTCGATCGCCCCTTTCGTCTCTAGCCGCAAAACTAAATCGTCCGAAAATTTGGGGTTTTGCGCTCTTACTTTGGGCAGTGCCCTTCATGCCTGCTGAGGCAAGAGAGACTGTGAATTTAAGAGTCGCGATCGAGAATGGAGTTTCGCAAATTACTGTTGGCAGTTCGACCAATGCTCAAGTGTTAGATGCGGCTGAGACAACGTTGCTAGGCGAAATCCAAGGCATGAACGGTTTTGCTGCACAGGCACAAAATGGTCAAGTGGCATTAGACAAATGGCGATCCGGTGCCCTTACGATTCGACCGAAAGATAACGGTGTAGTCTGGATTGGCAATCGTTGGTATCGTGGCACTGTGCGGCTGATTGCTTCAGGTGGCAGTTTGACCGTTGTAAATAATGTTGAATTAGAGCAGTATTTGCTCAGCGTCTTGGGCGCAGAAATGAATGGCAACTGGCCGAAAGAAGCGCTCAAGGCTCAAGCTGTAACGGCTCGGAGTTATGCCTTAGAAAGACGTGAGTCATCGATTCGGGCGGGAAAACCTTACGATCTCTACGATACTCAGACCTCTCAGGTTTATAAAGGGCTGCAAACTGAGTCACAAGGCACACTGCAAGCAGTTGCCGAAACGGCAGGACAAGTTTTAGTTCACAATGGTCGATTGGTGGAAGCGTATTTCCATTCGTCTGCCGGGGGCTGTACAGAACCCTCTGAAAATGTTTGGTCATCGTCGCGCCCTTATCTGCAAATGGTCAAGAACGACTTTGATAAAGGCACACCAGTCAGTGAGTGGTCAAGAACGCTTTCTGCGGCTGAGCTTGGCAATATTTTTGGGGTGGGAACGGTTCAACAAGTGATTCCAGTGCGGGCGACAGCTTGTGGACGAGTTCGAGAAATGAGAATTGTGGGCGATCGTAAAACGGTCACGGTTTCCGGTGAAAGAATTCAAAGTGCTTTGAATCTGAGAAGTACCTTATTCGCATTTAACCCTCAACAATTGGCAGCGAGCAAAGCTGGTGGCAAACCTTCAATGCAATTTGTGGTGAATGGTCGAGGATTTGGTCATGGTGTCGGTATGAGCCAATGGGGAGCTTACAACATGGCACGTCAGGGTAAGACTTATCTGCAAATCTTGGCGGAATATTACCGAGGTGGCGCTGGAGTGACAACCATTAAAACTGACCAATAATCGTGGGCGATGTGTAACTTTCAACTGCTAGGACATGAAAAAGTCGCACATCGCCTGAATAGTAAAATTTGTTGCCTTTCGAGGAGTTAGAGTTTTTCAAGAACTCTAACTCCTCAATTGTTTAGGGTTGAGATCGACCTTCTAAACGGCGCTGCCATTCTGCATCGATTTGCGCTGATCGATCAATGTCTTGTTCAATCAAATCGCGATCGCTCGAATAGATTACATCGGATTCTTGAATCACATGCTTCGCTGCAAATCCACGCGCATACGCTAGCTTTTGCTGAATCATTGAACTGGCTTGAGTGAGGAAGTTCGCACGAGATTCGCGATCGTGATTTCGGGTCAAAATTTTCTGATTTCGCCCTTTGATCCAGAAATATCGAATCGCTGGAATAGTGAGAAATGCGGCACTATAGCCGAGCGAGAGAAAGGCAAGAATTTTAAGCGCACCTCCACTGACGATCGCCGTCAGCACGAGTGCGAGAACCAGCAACGTTACACCCAGCCCGATCGCTAAAGTAATTTGTCCAGAACTCGCCTGACTAAACTGATAAAGCGACTCGCGCAAAAATGCTGGCAACCATTGCCGCTCTTCACGTGCCACCGTTGTTTGAAGCGATGGAAATTGATAGATAAATTGTCCCTCTGGACTGACTTCAGGACGACCATCAAAGCGCGCCAACACGGGCAGCATGTACTGTTCGTATTCTTGCTCGGATTGCGTCCCCAAATCGTCTAAGTACGGGGCAATTTGCTCTGAAATTACTGCGCCTTGATGAGTCTGGATTGTTGCTGCGATCGCTTGCCAACGTCGATTTTCTAAATCCGCATTCGGGTTGCCATCTCCGAATAAAAAGGAATAAATCGATTCGAGGAAATTTAATTCACTCTTTTCGCGGGTTGGACGACGCTGGTTGTAATCTGGTGTGAAAATCCAGAAGAAATCTGGACTAAACCAGATATTCGGCATGTCGAAACCGCCGCCATTGTTATCATCGCGCGAAGAATTTGCTGCGATCGTAATCGCAAGAATTGCTAGAAATGAAGCGAGGATTAACAGAACTAAAACAATCCCGAAGGAAATCCGAATCAGGTAAAACAGAATTCGCCAAATCTTTTCCCAGCGTTCTTGCCATCGCAAGCGCGCATCTTTCTCACGCAGAATACTACGAAAATTTTTCGGAAACTGGTAGACTACATCTCCGGATTCTGCAACTTGCAAATGTCCGCCCGCTTGAGATGCGAGGACAAGCAATCCTTGTTCTGCCAGATTGATGTTTAAGCCTGCTTGCGACGCGACATCCCCAACGGTGGCGCGATAGTTGAGAGATTCGATCGCTTTTAAAATCGCGGCATTTGGTGTGGCTGACATTCGCTGATTTCCCTATGTCGGACTTCTCTTCTCTCAGTATAGATCTTTGAAAAATTGACGGTTTTGAGAACATGAAAGATCTTTCATAAACCGTTCATTTGTCATTCATCCCCGAGTCCGATAGTAGAACCTGTGAGGCAACTGAAACCTTCAACTCACGGGAAACAACGATTTATGAAAAAGTATCTCATTCCTTTGATTGCTCTAGGAATTGGTGGCAGCGCGATCGCATTCAATCTGCTGACTCGTTCTTCTGATTCGATCAGTCAACCGCCGAGTATCATCCAACCTGTTCAGGCTCAATCTCCCACGGCTCAAGATAAACCGATACTCGTTCAAATTCATGCGGATTGGTGTCCCGCGTGCAAAACACTCGCCCCCATTGTGACTTCATTACAACAGCGGTATCAAGGTCGGGCAAATTTTGTGATCTTAGATGTGACCGATCGCGGGAAGACTCAAGCCTCAGAAGCCAAAGCACGAGAATTGGGACTATCGAGCTTCTTTGCTGCGAACAAGTCGCAAACAGCAACGATCGCGCTGATTAATCCAAAAAATGGTCAAGTCATCCAGACATTTCGCAAGAACTTCGACACTCAAGCTTATGTGAAGGCGATCGACAATGCCATCACTCAAGTCCGCCAGCGATGAAATTTCAGAGGTCGGAGTCTTACGGAAACTCCGACCAACATCCTTGAAATGTGGAGAAGAATTTGCCATGACCTTATCGAAAAAACCGTCTCGCCTTGATCGTCTCAAACAATGTGTAACGTCAAGCGCTTTCTTTTACACTGCATTGTTTTTGAGTGCTGTTGGACTCGCACTGATTGCGCCTCACTTTGGCAGCCTCTATGAGTTACTAGGACAGTGGGTTTCTCAAATTGAAAATCCCTATTACCAATGGTTTCAGCAGCAAAATCTGAGTAATGCTTTCGTGTTGATTCCACTTGCATTTTTGGGTGGTTTACTTGCGAGTATTTCGCCTTGTGTACTCTCATTGCTCCCTGTCAATCTCAGCTATATCGGAACACTCAATATTCATTCACGTCGAGATGCCGCAACGAAAGCAGGACTCTTTACGCTTGGAGTGATCACAGTTTTTAGCTTACTGGGATTGTTCTCGTCATTTGCAACGGCTGTGCTGGTTGATTTTCGAGGATATATCAATATTGCAGTAGGGGCGTTGATTTTTCTCATGGGGTGCAGCTTTGCAGGTCTATTTCACTTACCTCTCCCTAAGTTGAATCCATCAGTATCGAGTGCAGGTTCCTATGGCGTAGGAGTGACATTTGCCTTAATTAGCTCGCCTTGCTCTAGTCCTGTCTTGTTTGCAGTCTTAGCAGCAGGAGCCGCAACCGGATCGCAATTCATCAGTACGGTTACGATGGTGAGCTATGCGATCGGGTATACAGCCGTGATTTTCTTTGCAAGTCTCTATACAGGTCTGGTCAAACAGAGCCGCGCTTTACTTCAGCATTCTGAATGGGTTGTTCGTCTCGGGAGTGCAGCCTTGATTCTTGCAGGCGGGTTTTATCTGGTGAGCGGAATTCATTGGTTTCTGTAAAATTTGAGGTAAAATCCAAATGTCGCATCATCGGCAGGTTGCAATGAAACAGTATCGGAAGCAGCAGAGCTTTGTTGGTGTGCGATCGCGGATTTTAGCTTGGTACTTTCTACTGACGGCTAGCATTACTTTCGTTTCAGTCTATGCAACCTATAAAATCTTTTGTGACTCGACTCAGAAAGAGCTAGGCGGACAGCTTCAGCGAGACATTCAAGCATTTGAGCAGTCTAGCGTTCAACCTTCCAATCCAGAAGCGCTAACGCAAGCGATTCAAGCCTTCTCAAGCCGTCAAGTTTCGACTCCAAACCGTTATCTACTGGTCTTCTCCAAAGGTCAGATTCTCCATACTCCACAATCTGCACAATTTGTCCAAAACAACCAAGCTGTACTCGATCGCTGGAAGCAACTCCCTGAAAATGCTCCTCAGCAGCTTGATGGTTATCTCGTCTCAGTTATGCGTCCGCTGAATGGGCAACCAGGAAGAATTATTGCGGTGCATGATGCAACGATGCAGTATCACATGGCAGAGCTAACGCTGAGACTTGTCGTGCAAGTGACTTTAGTTGGGCTGATTTTGTTTAGCGCGATCGCGTGGCTCACGGCTGGAAAAATTCTCTCTCCTTTGCGCCAAGTGACAGAAACGGCTCGAAACATCAGCGAAACGGATCTCACTCAACGGCTTTCAGTTCAAGGAAAAGACGAGATTGCTGAACTCACGCTGACGTTTAATCAGATGCTCGATCGACTTCAAGCCGCATTCACAAGCCAGCAAGATTTCATCAAAGACGTAAGCCATGAACTGCGAACGCCGATCACCATCATTCAAGGACATCTAGAATTACTCGGAGACGATCCAGAGGAGCGCCGAGAAACGATCGCGCTTGTCCGAGACGAACTCAAACGGATGAATCGATTTGTCAGTGATTTACTCTTGTTGATGCGAATTGAGCGTCCGAACTTCTTACGAGCAGATCACTATGATGTCGCAACCTTAACAGAAGAAATTTTTGCGAAAGCTGAGGCATTGGCAGATCGAAGCTGGAAACTTGAATCGGTTGGAACGGGAGAAGTTTTCTGCGATCGACAACGCATCACCCAAGCTGTTCTCAATCTCGCTCAGAATGCAAGCCAGTACACGCAAAAAGGCGATGTGATTGCAATTGGTTCTGCAATTGTTGAAGAAACCGTCCGATTTTGGGTCAGAGACACGGGTGAAGGAATTGATCTCGATGATCAAGCTCGAATTTTCGATCGCTTTGCACGTGGGTCAAATAGCGAGCGACGATCTGAAGGGTCAGGTTTGGGATTATCGATCGTACAAGCTATTATCAAAGCTCATCAAGGTCATATCGATCTCTGTAGCCGACTTGGAGAAGGTTCGACATTTACAATCACACTGCCGCTGCGAGGAACGCATTGATGAATCGGATCTTAATTGCAGAAGATGAATCGCGAATTGCAGCCTTTTTAGAGAAGGGATTTCGAGCAAATGGATTTACTTGCACGATCGCAACGAATGGACACGAAGCGATTGGCATGGCACACAGCCATGATTTTGATTTACTGATTTTAGATTTAGGGCTTCCAGGGAAAAACGGCTGGCAAGTCTTGGAAGAAGTACGAGGTAGAGGTGAACGACTGCGAATCATTGTGCTCACAGCACAGGATGAAGTGGAAGATACAGTTGCAGCCTTAGAGGGCGGGGCAAATGACTATGTGACTAAACCATTTGAATTTACAGAACTTCTTGCTCGCGTGAAAGTGCAATTGAGAGATAGCGTGATTCTCAAAAGTAAAGCAGGCAAAGAAACAACGTTTCAAGCGGGCGAAATTGTGCTGGATTTGCTCACGCGGCAGGTTTGGCGAGGCAGCACCTTAATCGAAATGTCTTCTAAAGAATTTGCCTTAGCCGAGGTATTTCTCCGTCACCCGATGCAGGTGATGAGTCGGGAACAATTACTCGATCGAGTCTGGGGATACACCTATGATCCCGGATCAAACATTATTGATGCTTACATCAAGCAATTGCGAAAAAAATTGGGAAGTGAAACGATCGAAACCGTTCGAGGAGTCGGCTACCGACTTCGGGTATGAGGATACTTCAGCGGTCGAATCTTTTGGAATCTATCAAGATTGGAGCGCTTGAAAGATGAGCATGTTCATATAAAGCACGATCGCTGCTACCAACACATTTCTGCCTGAGTAACAGCGATCGCAATCATGGCTAATTTTTCTAACCTAACCAACCTTTTAACCGTTCTGCAATCTGAGGGCGGCGCAACTTGCGCATTGCCTTACTCTGAATTTGGCGCACCCGCTCTCGTGACAAGTTGAACATACCGCCAACTTCTTCAAGCGTGCAAGGCTTACTCGTCGTCAATCCGTAGCGCAAAGAAATAATATCTTTTTCGCGCTCGGTTAAGACATTGCCCAATACCTCCCAAATCTCTTGGCGTAACATCGTTTCACTCATCTGAGATTCGGGTGATTGAGTATCGCCATCTTCGAGTAAGTCCATCAATTCTGTATCTTCGCCTTTCCCCACTCGGTGATTCAGCGATAACGACTGACGACGGACTTGATGTAAATGCTGCAATTGCTCAACGGTCAATTCTAAAGATTGAGCCAGTTCTGCTTCGGTCGGATTGCGATTTAACTCTCGTTTCAAGTCGCGATGCGCTTTCTTCAGCTTATTCAGCTTTTCGACAATGTGAATCGGTAAGCGAATCGTACGAGCATCATTTGCGATCGTTCTGGTGATCCCCTGACGAATCCACCAATATGCATAGGTCGAAAACTTATATCCCTTATCGGGATCAAACTTTTCTGTTGCGCGGTTGAGTCCCAATGCACCTTCTTGAATCAAATCAAGAAACGGCACGCCGCGATTTAGATACCGTTTCGCGATCGACACGACTAAGCGCAGATTCGATCGAATCATCTTCCGTTTCGCTACTCGACTCCGGTGTAAGCGATGATCCAATTGCCGTTCAGTGAGTCCAAAGTGTTCAGCTAATTGAGCCTTGGTAGGAGCATGACCTAATTCTTGATACAGCTTGCGTCGAGCGCTATCGACTTCAACTAAGTACTGTACCCGTCTTGCAAGCTCCACTTCCTCATCCGCTTTCAGGAGTGGATACCGTGCCATTTCTTTAAAGAAAGCTCCCACTGCATCATCGGCAACGGTCTTGTTATAGCCAGAGGAGCGAGCTGATGCGATTTGATCGACCTCATCCTCTGATGAATTTCCAACAGACGTAAGCTCAAGAATATCCGGCTCAATCTCGATCGGGGTGCTGTCTTCTAAGTCAGCTTCTAATTGCAATGAGTCTACTGAATCTAACTCAGCAACGTCCATTGCAAAGTCCATATCCTGAGAGAGGGCTACGGTTGGGGAACTGTTGCTTTGTTCGCTCATAGTGTTATATCAATGAAGTTTTACAGGGGGGCTATTTGAGCTAATTTAAGTGTCAAACTAGACAGAACCTTAAGTCAGCGATCGACAGTTTTGAATGCTATGTTTTCGTTTCAATTTATAAATGACAAAATAATCAACTCCTCCTGAACTTATGACGAATTTCGGCGTTTTATAGAAACTTTTTGGAAACTTTTAGAAATGAGTTGAGATTTGGAGATCAAATCACTCACTTCGTCCACATAGGCTGGCATGATCCCCAGCAATATAGTTCAGCGTGGATGAAGATTCCAGAGATTTAGGATTTCAAATGAATCCCTAGCTGCTATAACAGACTCTCATACCTGTTTCGGTTTACATCTCTACCAATGGTCGGAAAAGCCAGAGCGTTTTTTGTGAATCTATCGTAGGTAGAGTCGTGCGATAGGGCGAGTGATCCTGTAAACTCATCACACGTTAAAATTAGAATTAATGGTTAGTGTATTTGAACTAATAAACTTCTCAACTCCTCTGATTATTTAATACCGCGAGTTTGCAAAGCTGCGGATTTTCTTAAGTTTTTCTCTTCATTTGCGATATGTCTGAGTTGCAGTCTGTGGCGGAATTAAAGGCAGAGTATGGGGTGTCACCTGCTTGGGTCGATGTGTTAGTCGATTGTCCAGGGTCGCAAGGAGTCTATACTTATCAGTCGCGTCCGGATTTATTGGTGCAGCCGGGTGACATTTTGAGTGTGCCTTTTGGCGCACAACAGGTCGGTGGGATTGCGGTGCGCGTTGGGAATCAACCGCCGGATTTATTGCCCGAGCAAATTCGATCGATTGATTCGATCGTCAGTGCTGGCTTCTTTCCTGCCTCTTATTGGGCATTGCTCGATCAAGTCGCACGCTACTATCAAACTTCATTAATGCAGGTGGTACGCGTGGCGTTGCCGCCGGGATTATTGGCGCGATCGCAAAGACGCATTCGCTTGATCAAGCCCGATGCCAGTGAAGCCAGTCTGAATAGTGCAGCCCAACAGATTCTCAAACTGCTCAAGTCGAGCAAAACAAAAGATTATTCCTGGCAATTTGTGCAACGGCAAGTCAAAGGCGCGAATCGGGGCTTACAAGACCTGCTCAAGCTGAATTGGGTCGAGAGCTATCTGGAGCCACCTGCCACGATTCGTCCCCAATTGCGGCAAGCGGTGATTTTAGTCTCAACTCAGGGTGAGTTGAGCGATGGCTCCGCCACACAAAGCAGTGTCCGACAACGCGAGATTTTAGAAGTGCTGAAGCGCAATGGCGGTGAAATGTGGCTGACAGATCTGTTGCAGCACTGCCGAACGACTTCACCCACTGTAAAGCGCTTACAAGAGCAGGGCTGTGTGCTGCTTCAGGGGCGAGAAGTGCTGCGAAGTGAACATGCACCGGATGTTGAGCAGGATGCGGCAAAAGTGCTGACGCATCATCAAGCAGAAGTGCTGAAAAAGATTCATACAGTCACAGCATTTGAAAAAATTTTGCTGCATGGGGTCACGGGATCAGGCAAGACTGAGGTTTACTTGCAAGCGATCGCACCACTTCTGCAACGCGGTCAATCTGCTTTAGTCTTAGTGCCTGAGATTGGGTTAACACCACAATTGACGGATCGCTTTCGGGCAAGATTTGGCGATCGCGTTTGTGTGTATCACAGTGCTTTATCCGATGGTGAACGGTTCGACACTTGGCGACAAATGCTCACAGGGTCGCCGCAAGTGGTGATTGGAACGCGATCGGCAGTGTTCGCGCCGTTGCCCAATCTCGGATTAATCGTCTTAGACGAAGAACATGATTCGAGTTTTAAGCAAGATCAACCTGCACCTTGTTACCATGCTCGATCGGTTGCACAATGGCGGGCTGAATTAGAAAACTGTCCCTTAATTCTCGGCTCAGCAACACCTTCGCTAGAGACTTGGTTAGACTCACAATCGTCTACTTATCTATCTTTACCGAAGCGAATCTTAGATCGCCCTTTGCCGAAAATCGACATTGTTGATATGCGGAAAGAATTGCACGATCGCAATCCTTCGATTTTTAGTCGATCGCTACAAGCTCAGTTGAAAAAGCTCAAAGAAAACAATCAAAAAGGCTTGCTATTCATTCATCGTCGTGGGCATAGCACGTTTGTGTCTTGTCGGAGTTGTGGCTATGTGATGGAATGTCCCAATTGTGATGTTTCACTGTCCTATCATCACGTTCACGAAACTGCTCAACCGATTTTAAGATGTCATTATTGTAACTATACTCAGCTTCAACCGCAGCGTTGCCCTAGCTGTAGTTCTTCGTATTTCAAAAACTTTGGCAGTGGGACTCAACGAGTCGTTCAAGAAATCGCCAAACTTTTCCCCGAATTGAAAACAATTCGATTTGATAGTGATACAACTCGCGCAAAAGGAGCGCATCGAGCTTTACTAAGTCAATTTGCTCACGGGGACGCTGATTTACTCGTCGGAACACAGATGCTCACGAAGGGGATTGACTTACCCCAAGTAACTTTGGTTGGGATTATCTCAGCCGATGGGTTACTGAACTTAGCAGATTTTCGAGCCAGTGAGAGAGCTTTTCAAACGTTAGTTCAAGTTGCCGGACGCGCCGGACGCGGAACTGAGCCTGGACGAGTGATTCTTCAAACTTATGCGCCTGAACATCCGGTGATTCAAGCCGTTCAACGTCAGCAATATGAGCCTTTTGTTGCCACTGAACTAGAGCAGCGGGCAGCGTTGAACTATCCCCCTTACGGGCGGTTAGTGTTACTCCGCCTGAGTGGATTGAATGAGCAGACTGTCCGAAGTACGGCGGAGCTACTCGCTGATCAGCTTTTACACTCTGAAGATGAAGTATTGGGGCCTGCTCCTGCCACGATCGCAAAAATTAACCAACGATATCGCTGGCAGATTCTTCTCAAACTCACCAGCGATCGCATTCCGAATGTGATGGAACTGAGATCGCAGTGTCCTTCGACGGTGAGTTTAACGATCGATGTCGATCCAATGAATCTCATGTAGCTCAAAGCTGCAACTTGCGATCAACCTCTTGTATACATCGCAAATGCCCAATCCAGAGCGACTAGAAACTAATTCCTGAGTTTTGCTTCTGGCAAAATCAGCATCGCATCGCCAAATGAATAAAACCGATACTGATTGTCGATCGCATCTTGATACACCGATAACAAGCGTTCTCGCCCGATCAAGGCACTAACAAGCATCAGCAAACTCGATTTCGGCAAGTGGAAGTTTGTGATCATGCCATCGACCACACGCCACTGATAGCCCGGATAAATAAATAAATTCGTTTTGCCACAATAGGGTTCAAGTTGACCCGACTGCGAAGCGCCTTCCAGCGATCGTACAACCGTCGTCCCCACGGCAATCACTCGTCCGCCTTTCGCTTTTGTCTCCCGAATCTTCTCTACCGTCTCCGGCGAAACTTCGATCCATTCTCCATGCATCTGATGTTCAGTAATATTTTCAACTTCCACAGGTCGGAAGGTTCCTACCCCAACATGCAGTGTCACAAAAGCCCGATCGATACCCTTTTGTTCTAAGCGCTCTAACAGTTCGGGCGTGAAATGCAGTCCCGCAGTCGGCGCAGCTACAGCGCCTAAGCGATCGGCATACACCGTCTGATAGCGATCGGCTTCTGCTTCAGTGTCGTGAATATAAGGCGGCAACGGCACTTCACCAAAATGATCAATCACTTCGAGCAGCGATCGTCCATCCGACACTTCAAACTGTAAAATCCTGCCGCGTGTTTCTGGATCGCTGGCTAAAATTTGGGCATTCAGCTTGATGTCCGTCTGCGATCGAGGGGTAAAAGTAATTTGATTGCCAGGCTTCAGCCTTCGTCCCGGCTTCACCAATGACAACCACTGATTCTGCTGCTGTTCTTCCAACAACAAAATCTCTACCTCAGTTCCAGTCGATTTGTGTCCATGCAGACGAGCCGGAATCACTTGGGTATTATTCAGCACCAGCAAATCGCCGGGTTGCAGAATCTCGACTAGATCATGAAACACTTGATGACAATGTTCCGTCAATGTTTTGAGAACGAGCAATCGCGCGCTATCCCTTGGCTCAGCGGGATTCTGGGCGATGCGGTCTTCGGGTAAATGGTAATCATAAGCCGAGAGGAGTTGATCAGCTTCCACGGTCTCAGTCCTAATTGGTCGTCACAGGTGAGTGGTTAGTATTTTCTGATAATTTTGAGCCTTTAAATATAGAATCCTAAAAATGGGTGAGATTCCCTAGCCAATATCGGGGGCTTTGCCCCTATGTGAAAAGGCGATCCTCAATCAGAATAGGAGAGTAGCATTTGCTGGGTTTGTGTTCTATGGAATATGTCTACTCCCTCGCGAATGCCAGTCTAACTCTGAGAATTGTGGAACATCTGCACAACTCAAAGTCTCTGCCGCTCAGTTTCATAACTGTCATTCATCAGATTGATGGTTGGGTCGTGAGGGTGAAACTGGCTAAATCGCTCGATGAACAAACAGAAGGTGACTTTCAAGCATTCCTGAACGAGTTGGGTATCGTCTGTCACCCCAGCATTCGGATTCAGATGGTGCTCTGGGGCTTAGAGACGGGTCAATCCCCGATCGAGGTCATGCAGCGGTATCAAGTCGCGGTTGTGTCTCATGGCAACCCAGATCGCGAAGAAATTGAAGAATTTCGCAAACAGTTTGTACAAGGCTTAGGCTATTGTCCTGAAACACTAGCTTAGAAAAACGCATCACAGATATAGTCTTGTAGCACGAATTGATTTTTGGTGAGGTGGGGGGAAGTTCTTGGATTTCCCCTTTTTCGTACCAAGGCGACATCAAAGCGACAGGCAAGATGCGCGAGATGCGGATGCTTTAAGAGAAAAAGTTTGGCAGCGGTGATGATTTTACGCTGTTTGGCAGCGGTGATTGCTGATGCACCACAATTGTCCCAGTTGCCGCGACTGCGAGTTTTGACTTCGACAAACGCCACGACTTGGTCTTGCATTTGCGCAACGAGGTCTAATTCGCCCGATCGACAAGTCCAGTTGCGCGCCAGAATGGTTACTCCTTGTGTTTGTAGCCAGTCTGCGACAAAGTTTTCGCCGGATGTTCCAATTTCTGATGTCGAATTCTGCTGATCCACAGGTACGATTTTAAAGCAGTTCTCTTTCAACATTCCCTGATTTTTCCGATGAGTTCTAAACGCTTAAAAGGTTTGGTTTGTGCCGTCGTCGTTCTAATTGCGACTTGGGTTGTTTTTGCTGCGCCCGTGTTCGCGTTAGATTACAACCGAGAATCATTGGTCGGGGCGGATTTTTCCGGTCAAGATTTAACAGATTCGGAATTTACCAAGGCGAATATGCGCGAAAGTAACTTGAGCCACACGAATCTCAAGGGTGTGCGATTTTTTGCGACCAACTTGGAACGGGCAAATCTGGAAGGGGCAGATCTGAGAAATAGTACGTTAGATTCAGCCCGCTTGACGCGCGCGAATTTGACGAATGCAAATTTGGCGGGTGCCTTTGCCTCGAATGCGAAGTTTGAAGGGGCAATTATTGATGGCGCAGATTTTACCGATGTAGAGTTGCGCCCCGACGTGCAGAAGCTGCTGTGCAAGGTTGCACAAGGTACGAATCCGGTGACGGGACGCGAAACGCGCGAGACGCTGTATTGCGATTAGTGAATTGAGAAGTTTGATTGATTCGCTGATCAAACTTCTCTGGGTCAAGCGCAAATTAGACTTTCTGTATGAATCTAAATTGCCTGCCGAATAGGAATTCGGGGCTACACAGACAAAACCTGCTTTTGCAGGTTAACAGCCAGAGTTGGAGCAGTCCGCGACGGCGGACTTCGTTTGTCTAGCCGCGAATTCTATTCGCAAAGGCATTTGCAGGAAAGCGATTGAGTCAACCGACCTGAGCCGAAACGGGTTCATTCGATCATTTCCGAAGGCTGACCTTTTGAGCCGCACGAGAAACGGACGCGACTTTAGAGGGCGATGGCTCTGCCTCTACTGGCGAGAGAACATTGAGATCAGAATATAACCATTCCTGCTGAAGTTTCTGAATCGCTAATTCTTTTTGCTTTGCTTCAATCTCGATCCAAGGCGCTTGTCGATAAGAGCTTGGCATCACAGTAATGTAATCGCTGTGACGCTGATCGAGAAAGCTTTCTGCTCCATTCGAGATATGGACAAGCTGCCATTCTGGAACCTCCCAGGTCGATCGAGCTGCTTCCAGCATTGCGCCTACGCTTTCGTGCTCATAGCTATCGACTTGCGCATAGATCACATGATGATGGGCATCGAACACGTGCGGAATTTTAGCAGCAGAGCAAATCGAAACCATTTGCTCTGCGCTGTAAGTATACTCGTCGTTTTCGAGCGTGAGTCGGAGTCGAATATTGTCGGGTAAGTTTGCGATCGTATCTAGCAATCGCTCTATACGATCGCCTTTTCCACCATGGATGTTGATCAATGCCCAAGGCGATTTCGGCAGTCCTAACAAATCAAAAACATGCGCATGCATCGTCAAAATTTTGATGCTATTTTCGATGACTTCAGGGCGATCGGAGTTGAGCACAACGAACTGATCGGGATGAAACACTAAGCGGATGCCCAATTGTCGTGACTGATCTCCCACTAAGCTCAGCCCTTCTGCAAACTCATCTAAGATGGCAGATCCGATAGGCTCATCGGCAAAGGGAAATAAGCCAGAGCTTAAACGATAGAGCCGAATATGATGCTCAGCACAGAACTTGATCGCGATCGCTAATCGGTGCAAGTTTTCGGTATAGAGTTCACGTAGAACTTGCTCTTGCTCTGCGAGTTCAAATTGTAAGAATCGCTTCCGCGTCATCGTTTTGAATCGCACCGTTTTCGATGCAGACACACACACTAAACCAAGTTCGGGAGTCATGATGATTGAGGATTGAGATAAACGTAGAAGTTGAGATCTTTAGAATCCAGAGTTCTTTAGGTAACTTTAACGTCTTCTCCTTAATTAAAGATCTCCGATCAACTCGATTTGAGGTCATTCTTTCTTTTTTAATTGCTGGGGTTTATGAATCGCTTCCTTATGGCTCTTAGAAGTTTCAACTAAGTATTCAGGATTTTCTTCTGAAGCCTCAAAGTGGTGATTTTTAAAGTCAGTAGGTTCTGTAATCTTTTCCTTAACTTCGCCCTCGGTTTTACCGCCCGAAGTATTCCACTCAACGTGATCGCCTTTCTTCAATTCCTGACTCATAGCTTTTCTCTTGATGTGCGGTCTAAATTTTATGGGTTTATCGCTTGGCTAACCTCTACCCAGAGTTGCGCCTCATTCCTCTCTTGCGACAGTTGGGATCGCTCTGCGAACTCAATTACGCTACTCAAAAAGGAATTCTCGCCATGACCTATCGCTATGATTTATTTGTAATTGGTGCAGGCCCTGGTGGACTATCCGCAGCCAAAAAAGCGGCGAGCTATGGCGCGAAAGTTGCGATCGCAGAATCTGCCCACGTCGGTGGAACCTGCGTCAATCTCGGCTGTATTCCTAAAAAACTTATGGTCTATGCTGCCGATTTTGCAGAGTTCGCACATCTCGCTCAAGAGTATGGTTGGGAACAAGAAACCCCAAAATTTAGCTGGCAACAGTTTAAGCAAATCCGAGATCGTGAACTCGATCGCTTACGCCATGTTTATCAATCTAAGCTCAAAGACAAAGGAGTCGAACTCTTGCAAGGCACGGCTGTATTTGTCGATGAACATACGATCAGCGTGAATGATCAAAAAATCACAGCCGATAAAATCCTAATTGCAGTCGGTGGAAAAGCAACAAAGCCTAACATTCCAGGCATCGAACATGCAGTGACTTCAGATGAAATGTTTCATCTTGAGAAACTCCCCAAACGGTTAGCCATTCTAGGTGGCGGCTACATTGGCGTAGAATTCTCTAGTCTGATGCGCGGATTGGGAGTTGAAGTCTTTTTGATGAATCGAGAGTGTTGCATTTTAGAAGGGTTTGACGACACTGTTCGTAATACTGTGAGAAATGAATTAGTCGATCGCGGAATCCATAGCTATTGCAATACAACTGCGGAAAAAATTGAACGAGTTGGAGATAACATTCAAATTCAACTCACCGGAGATCGCTCAGACCTGCTTACGGTAGATACGTTGCTCTGTGCGACCGGACGTATCCCCAATTTAGAACATCTCAATTTGGACACCATAGGAATTGAGCAAGACAATAAAGCGATCGCCGTTGATGAATTTAGCCGCACAAATCTGCCGCATATTTACGCGGTTGGAGACTGCACGAATCGCAAGCAACTCACTCCGGTCGCCCGCGCTGAAGGACGAGCCTTTGCCGAAACTGTGTTTGGCGAGTCACAGATGGCAATCGATTACCATTTGATTCCTTCTGGCGTGTGTTCTCGTCCTGAAGCTGCAACGGTTGGCATGACCGAATCTGAAGCGCAAGAAAAATTTGGCGATCGCATCAAATGTTATCAAACTGAATTCACGCCCTTACTGCGAACCTTAAGTCAAGAAAAGCGTCAGAGCTTAATCAAATTTGTAACTCATGACGATCGCATTCTTGGAATTCACATCGTGGGCGACGATGCGATCGAGATCATTCAAGGATTTGCACTCGCGATGCAGAAAGGACTGACGAAAGCTGAACTCGATCACGCGATCGCGATCCATCCATCTTCTGCTGAAGAATTATTCTCCTGAATTTTCCAATTCAAAATTCAACCTTCAATGCCGTAAGGACGGTTTTCCGATCTGTCTTCTTTTAGCACTCTGTCCCAGTGAGTGCTAAATTTCTAGGTGGAGAACTGAGACATACCTATGGCAAAGATTGTTGTCTTTGATGACGAATCCAGACAGGCGTTAGAACGGGGCGTGAATGCGTTAGCAGATGCAGTGCGCGTCACCCTCGGTCCTCGCGGACGGAACGTGTTACTTGAGAAAAAATTCGGTGCGCCTCAAATCGTCAATGACGGTGTGACGATCGCAAAAGAAATCGAACTTGAAGATCCGCTAGAAAACACAGGCGCATCCTTGATTCGTGAAGTCGCTTCTAAAACGAAGGACTTGGCAGGGGATGGAACAACGACCGCAACGGTTCTCGCTCAAGCGATGATTCGCGAAGGCATGAAAAACGTTGCAGCCGGAACAAATCCAATCAGCCTGCGCCGTGGCATGGAAAAAGCGATCGCGAAACTGGTCACTGAAATCCAAGCGGTCGCAAAACCCGTTGAAGGCAACGAAATTGCACAAGTCGCAACTGTTTCCGCCGGAAATGATGATGAAGTCGGACAAATGATCGCAGCAGCGATGGATAAAGTCGGACGCGACGGTGTGATTACGGTTGAAGAATCGAAATCCTTAGCGACTGAAATGGATATCGTCGAAGGGATGCAAATTGATCGCGGTTATCTCTCTCCTTACTTTGTCACCGACACTGAGCGCTTGATTGCTGAGTATGAGAATGCTGCAATTCTGCTCTGTGATAAGAAAATTGGTTCGATTCAAGAATTAGTTCCAGTTCTCGAAAAAGTTGCCCGTGCTGGTCAACCTCTGTTGATCATCGCAGAAGACGTTGAAGGTGAAGCATTAGCAACGTTGGTGGTCAACCGTCTGCGCGGTGTATTGAATACAGTTGCAATCAAAGCACCTGGATTCGGCGATCGTCGGAAGCAAATGCTGCAAGACATCGCAGTTCTGACCGATGGGCAAGTGATCTCCGAAGAAATCGGTCTGAGCTTAGATGCAGTTTCGGCTGACATGCTCGGAACCGCTAGAAAAATCACGGTCACGAAAGATTCCACGACGATCGTTTCAGATGTCGCCAACAGCGAGAATATTGAGAAGCGCGTCGCTCAATTGCGTCAAGAAGTTGAGCGCAGTGATTCTGACTACGACAGAGAAAAGATCTCTGAGCGGATTGCGAAATTATCCGGTGGTGTTGCAGTGATCAAAGTCGGTGCTGCTACTGAAACTGAGTTAAAAAATCGCAAACTCCGAATTGAAGATGCTTTGAATGCGACAAAAGCCGCAGTCGAAGAAGGAATCGTTCCGGGAGGCGGTGTTTCTCTCGTTCACCTCGCTGGAAAGCTAGTTGAATTGAAATCGACGCTGAATGCTGAAGAGCAAATCGGTGTGGATATTGTGATTCGCTCGCTCGATGCTCCGCTCCGTCAGATTGCTGATAACGCGGGTGCTGAAGGCTCTGTGATTGTTGAGAAAGTCCGCGAAATGAGCTTTAGCCACGGCTACAATGCGCTGACCGACAAGTATGAAGACTTGCTGGCAGCGGGCATTGTTGACCCTGCGAAAGTTGTGCGAACTGCACTTCAAGATGCAGCTTCGATCGCAGGCATGGTGTTGACTACTGAAGCATTGGTCGTTGAGAAACCCGAACCCAAATCTGCTGCTGCGCCTGATATGGGCGGCATGGGCGGCATGGGTGGTATGGGTGGTATGGGCGGCATGGGTGGTATGGGGATGATGTAATTCCCATCGCGCTAAGTGTCGAAAAAGGGGGAGTGGGGATGCGATGATTGTCCCTACTCCCCCTTTTGCTATCTGTGCAATCTCCTCTTAACTATCTGAGAGTAACAATGGGAAAAAATGCCCGACTGGACCTTGACCTTTCCCAATTGCTAATGAATATTTCAATGCAGTCGTCACATAGCTCTTAGCAAGGTGAACTGCCGATCGTAGATCTTTCCCCAATGCCAAATTTGCCGCGATCGCTGCCGACAATGTACATCCTGTCCCATGCGTGTGCGGTGTATTCACGACTTGAGTGGTTAAGGTTTCGCACGCATTGCCATCAAACCAAACATCAACTCCTCGCAGTTCTCCACTCATTCCGCCACCTTTGACGAGAACTGACTTTGCTCCCAATTCAAAAATTTTCTCAGAGGCAGCCTGCATGTCCTCTAAGGTGAGAATTTCCAGCCCACTGAGTAATTGAGCCTCGTAGCGATTTGGGGTCAGAATTGCCGCTTGTGGAATCAGGTGCGATCGTAAAACCGCGATCGCAGAATCATCAATCAATTGCGCTCCAGTTCGAGACACCATCACTGGATCAACAACTAAATTAACAATTTTACAAGCGGCAACCTGTTCAGAAACCGTAGCGATGATTTCTTGATTCAGTAACATTCCGGTTTTAGCAGCTTGCACTCCGATATCTTGCACGACAGCCTGAATCTGAGCGGCTACGGCTGCTGAAGGTAAAGCATCAACTCGTGACACACCTAAGGTATTCTGTGCCGTAACGCAAGTAATCGCACTCGCTCCATGCACGCGATGAAAAGCAAACGTGCGGAGATCAGCTTGAATTCCAGCCCCCCCTCCACTATCTGAACCCGCAATAGTTAAGGCGATCGGAATCGAAGTAAGAGTCATGGGACAACTGAAACGAGAGTTTTCTCTATTTTAGTGCGACATGCATTGTTGACGGTGTAATCGGGTCTTCGTCCGATAAACTTCCTCTGCCGCATAGCAGATCGACAGATACTTTGTACCCAGTACCAGCGACACAGCATTTACCATGCGATCGAGTTCTTCCATCAATTGATCGACGCACCAAGGCTCTGAACAATGAATGAGCAACGCATCGAATTTTAGCTCTAATCTACAGCCTACAAGTGTCTGGGCATAAAGTTCATGAAAGCGCTCAAGGCGGAAATCGTCCAATCGTGACAAGTCTTCAGCGGTGAATTTAATACTCATGATGTAATCGTCTTATATGTGTTGCACAGATTGAATCGGATTCGTCCAAGGATCTATACGGTAAGATCTTGGAACTTTATTTTCTTCTGATGACACAATTACGTAAATGTACGGGTTTCCCGATTAATATATTTCGGTGCTTCCAATTCACTTACATTAACCCTGATCTTCTTCTAGAGATTTTCGATGGGGCATCACGTTGCGTAAAAGATCATGTGTCAAAGCTATCCTCCTTTCAGTATTGCATCTGTCATTCTTACGCGAGATGAAATTCTGTAAAGGAGTTGAATATACTGAGTCTGCAAAATGGTAAAGCATCGGCTCGGTAACATTGGTCAGGAATGAAGAGTGATTAAAAGTAGTTAAGTCATTCCTTGCGTCATATTAGAAATCATGATTTTCAAAATCCGCCAATAGGCAGATTTGTCCGTCGATTTATAGAAACGATGCCACACTACTACCTGGAAATACATCAAGAGCCTAGAAAGGGGATTTGAGGAGAAACTGGATGGCAAGTTCTAAGAAATTACAGCGGTTAGCATGGCTCGAAGGCATTCGGATTTTTGCAGCAGTATTGCTGTTGCTTTATCATGCTCAGTTGTTATTTACGAAATATGCTTTTACACCTCAACCAACCGGACTTGCTGCGAATTTGCAACAGATATTTTTAGCGACGCGTCAGATGGGTGATAGTTGGTTGACTCAAGTTTTGAGTTTACCTGTGTGGTTTGGCTATCAATTTGTCGATGTGTTTGTTTTGGTAAGTGGATTCAGCTTGGTGCTATCACTGAAAGGGCAACCGATCGAAGTAGGTAGCTTTCTCAAGCGACGAATTTTAAGAATTTTACTACCGTTCTGGACAGTCGCGTGGTTGGCTTACCCAGTACTTTGGACGGTTGGGGAGTTGACGAATAGCTATATTCCTGATGCTTGGCATACATTTGCAGGCATGTCGTTCCCAATTTTGTTTGATTATGGTGGAGAACTGCTTCTTCCCACAAATGGTCCTTGGTGGTTCGTCCCATTGATTATGAGTTTTGCGTTGATTTTCCCAGTGCTTTGGTATCTGATGAATCGATGGGGATCGCGCAATTTGTTGCTGACGACAACTGTGATTACATTGGTGTATCGAGCCTTAGCGGTTTATGTCTTCAAGGGTCATCCCACTTATGCGATCGTCAGTGCATCGGCAGGTTGGCAACCATTTGTGCATTTCATTGCAAAGCTCAGTACTTTCGTTTTAGGAATGGTAGTCGCTCGGCAGTATTCGCAGGGTAAAGGCGCGATTTTTTGGAAGTCTTCTAGAGCATTTTCGATTGGTATAGCAGTTTATGCGATCGGATTTGTCGCTCAGTTTTATCGCTTTGGCTGGATTTTTGATGATTTCTTGCTGGCTATCGGTTTAACGCTCTGTTGCATGGTCGTGTTTCGATTTTTCAGCGATCGCTTAAAGTTAGGTGCAATAATGATTTGGCTTGGCATTCATAGCTATAGCTATTTTCTGATTCACAATTTTGTTGTCGATCGCACGTTGAATTTGTATGTGCATCAGCAGTTGCCGCTGTATTATCAAGTTTTACCTTGGATGGTGCTTGGAACATTAGCATTGTCTGTGATTGCGGATCACGTCACGCCTTGGGTTGTAAAGGGTGCGGTTTGGCTTTGGCATTATACAGATGCGAGATTAACGCCGATCGCGAAGATTGGTTGGACTCCGAGAGTCGGAGAGTCCGTGCAATATAAAGGAAAGTCAGGTTGGACAATTCAGAAGGTCGAACGAGTGGTGCATGATAAAGCATTTTATTTGTGTCGGATTTCAGATGGAAGAAAAACGGTGTGGGTCAATCAGAATGATTTGAAACAAGCTGTTGCAGCGCAACAGGCGAATGTCTAAGTATCGATTACATTCCATCCTATCCTTATGTGCATGAGCATAGTTACGCTCTAGAGAAAATCTGTGATGGCTATGTCATCGCAGTTTTTTGCATGTTGAGTGATGCTATTCACCTCGCATCCAGTAAATAGCGTTGAACGAGATCTCAGACAGATATAGTGCAATTTCTAAAGAGAAATACGTAAATTTCCGGTCTAATCCTCATGTTTGGGAGTAATATACGAAACATGGATTAACCTAATGTTTTCAATCTAGGCATTAGACGGAAAAAGTCAGTCTAATTTTCTAATTTAGGATATTATGCCAAATCCAAGTAGCCTAAATCCTCCTGACAGGATAGTATGTCGATCATTCTCGGCGACGTTTAGATTCAGATAATTAGGCTAAGAGAGGCAGTTTTAGAAATTGTTAGACTGCTCATTGCTCGATTGAGGTACAGTTTGAGGCGTATCTTTAGATACTAATGCTCAAGTAATCGGACTTTTTCGGTTGATACGGATAACTTCATTAAGTTTCAGGTAGTCCGGGGGAGAATTGCTAAATGGCTCTTTCTGAAAAGATCATTGAATTAGTTATTGATAAAGTTTTACTTGGTGGCATTGTGCTAGTAGCAGGTTACTGGCTCAACAAACGTTTTGAGGTATTCAAGAACGAAACCAATGAAAAGTATTATCAAAGACAGCTCATTGCTGAGTTGGAGAATCAGCAGAAACAACAGATATCTGAGTTAGAGAATCAGCTTGTTGTATCTCGATATAATGCAGAACTAGAATTTATAGAAAGGCAAATCTCCGAATTCTACTGGCCTATCTATTTAAGATTGGAAAAAGATACTGTAATGTGGAAAAGAATCAAGTCTCTCAGTTCTGAGCAAGATGTTTTACCTGATGCTGCAAGTGAGGCTATAGAGAAAGAATTTATTCTTAAAAATCACCAAGAGATAGTTGAAATTATAGAGACAAAGATCCATTTAGCTGAAAATTCAGAAAATAGCAAAGAGTTAATCGATGAGTTACTAAAGTACATCAAGCATGTTGCAGTTTATAAAACAATTCGTTCTATCAAAGAACTTCAAAACGTTAATCCAATGGATTTAAATGAACCATTCCCGCCAAAGCTTTTTCCATTAATTGAACACAATTTTCGAGAGCTTCAAAGTAGATATGAAAGCCTTAAGAAAGCAAAGGCTAGGGAGCTTCAAAAATGAGTTAGTCACGCAGTCTAACTCGTCAAATGCAGCCGACACTAAGTCACGGTTGCTGGATTTGAGGTTGCTTGCTGTCGCTGATTTGAGAGGTTAGCAGTTTTGGTATCTGCTAACAAACCTTCCTTAAAGCTCGACTTTTAACCGGGTACGTGGGACAAACGTTGTAAATAGCATTTAACTTTTGAGCGATTTCAGCGTTAAGTAGGGCTATATCACTTTAGTAACGGGGAGACGCGATAACTGAGTGTCTCCGTAAGGTTTGCTTGAGAGAACCTCGAAAAATTAAGTAAACCATGATTTCTACACCTGTCATACTAGCTTGAGCAAGTAGATCTTAAATCATGTGGTCCTAGTAACACAGTCTGTATAGCCAGCACCAGTAGGCTTTTGAATGTTCTCCTTGATTGTGTCAAGATCGATGTAGGAGTCAGCAACATTGATCAAGCTATCACTTGTCATTGAGCGCAAGCTGACGACAGCGACACGAACGCCTTGATAAGCAATGGAATTGACAGCATAGGCTAAATCTCCATCACCGCTGACTAAGATAACAGTATCGATGTGGTCTGCCAAAGTTAGCATATCTACCGCAATTTCGACATCCAAGTTCGCTTTTTTGGAACCATCTGGCAATTGAATCAGATCCTTTGTGATCACTCGGTAACCATTACGACGCATCCAAAGCAAAAAACCTTGTTGCTTTTCATTGGTACGATCGACACCTGTATAGAAAAAAGCTCGCAGTAGCCGACAGTTCGCAGTGAGTTGACCCAGTAGCTTTGAGTAGTCAATCTCAATTCCAAGCTGTAAAGCAGCATAAAATAAATTTGAACCGTCAACAAAGATCGCAACTCGACCCTGATTTAGACGAGCTTGATCTGATGCATCATTTTGTGGCATTTTAATCGATTTATTTTTATCACCATTTGTCAAATGCTCTGAGGAGCAAGGCTGTTTGAGGAGCGTTGCTGGAATTTCTTCGGGTGTGTGTGTTGTTGGCATCAGAACCTCAGTTTTAGAGAGAACCCCTTCCCCACAAAATGGAGCTAAGAATAAAGCGTTACATCTTCGCCACACTGGTCTGCTAGATAAACTAAAGATTTAAAGCGAAGACTGACGATTTGATCGTAGAAGGGATTTAATTTACAAAGCGGTGGAATCCGAACAAGCGTGTAATCAAACAGTTTGATTTGCCGTTCAAACGGACAACGAGCCGGGATGATTTTGCAGAGCGATCGTGCTGTTTGAGGATTAGAAATTTCGATTGACTCTAGTCGTTGTCGAATTGGGTAGAGGAGAGCGCTCAAGTGACGAAGAGTTAGGGAGTTCACGGTAGATCAGGCAGTCAAGCCTTGAAGAAACGATCTTCGGATGCAAAAGAATGACGCTTCCACCTCCGATAGTTTCTACGTTAGATCTAAAAAGTGCAGAACTTGTGTAGATGAACAATTAAACTGGCAGCCATCACGCTTAGCTCCAACCGAGTATCTTGGAAATCTGTTCTGGAAGTCTCATTGCCTTAAAAGGTTTCGTGATCATTCCTGCCACCTCTAGTTCTGCAAATCGCCGTTGTTCCGCCGCTTGCACCTTTGCAGTCATCAAAATGACCGGAATCGCCTGAGTTGTTGGGTTCGCTTGAAGAGCACGAAAGGTTTCGATTCCATCCATTTCAGGCATCATGACATCGAGCAAGATCACGTCTGGCCGCTCGCTGGCTGCTTTGGCAATTCCCTCGTGACCAGAAGAAGCGCTCGATACCTCCCAACCCCCTACCGTCTTCAAAGTGAGTTGAGCCACTGCCCGAATATCGTATTCATCATCAATAATCAAAATGTGTCTAGTCGTCATCGAGACTGTCTCCTGCCTTCGATCGAATCATTCGGTTGAGCAGATTAATCACCTGCTGCTCAAATTCTTGTGAAGTAATGCGTCCTTTGGTCAAAAAGAGAGTTTGCCCGAGTCTTAACCGTTCCCGTTCATCGTCATTTAGATCGCGAGCCGTATAAATGACTAATGGCATTTGGCAGAGGCGATTATGCTGACGCAGCCAGTCTACAACAGCAAAACCATCATCAGTCGGTAGTCCTAAGTCAAGGACTAGCAGATCAGGAAGCACCTGCTGGCTGAGTTGAATCGCATCTCGTCCGGTTTGAGCGTGAAATGTTTCGATGTGATAGCGAGACAATAAAGTTGTGAGAACTTGCGCTAAATCCAAATCATCTTCAATAATCAAAACTTTCAAAGATTGGGTCTGATTGACTAAAGCTCGATCGAGTGCTTGCCGGAGCACTCTAGGATCTGGCGGTTTTACGACCCAATCACTCACGCCATCATAAGGTGTTTCTCTAGCATCGGGTAGCAGTCCACTCAGAATAATGACAGGAATAGCCTGCGTTTCAGATTGCTGTTTCAAAACTGTCAACGTTTCCCATCCATTCATACCGGGCATCAGCAGATTCAGTAAAATCACATTCGGCTGATGGGCACGTGCCTGTTCTACAGCTTCCTGTCCTGAAGCAACTGTTAACACCTGATAGCCCTGCCGTTCCAACATCACTCGCACCACTTTGCGAATCGAAGCATCATCATCACAAACTAACACCAGCGGAGTTTGTGATTTGGCGTCTAGTGCGGAATCGACTAAGTCGGACATCAAACTTAAATTCTGCGAACTTTCAGAAGCATTAAGAATCGGTAAGGTAAAACAGAAAGTGCTGCCCATTCCTAATGTACTTTCTGCCCAGATTTTTCCTTCATGTTGCTGAAGGATGCTGCGACAGATCGCTAATCCTAATCCAGTACCTCCTCGACGACGTGAATCCGAAGCATCCACTTGTTGAAAGCGCTCAAAGATGGATTCTAGTTTATCGGATGGGATACCACGTCCTTGATCGATGACTTTGATGAGAAGCCAGTTGGCAGAACTTTGCTGATCTTCTCCAGCCTGATTATAGTTGGCTTCTAAAGCCTCATTGGTGATTAATTCTGCGCTCAACCAAATTGTGCTACCAGGAGAGGAGAATTTGATCGCATTGCTGAGTAAGTTTGTTAGGACTTGAATTATTCGGTCGGAGTCAGCCCAAAGACGAACTGTGAGCGGCGCGATCGAGAGCGTGATTTCGGCTTGTTCTGCAATCTCTTGAATGGCTTCTACCGATTGATTGATCAAATCAGCAGCGTCGCAGACTTGTCTAGTCATGACAATTTTGCCAGACTCAATCCGCTCAATATCCAAAATATCGTTAATCAGGCGCACCAATCGATCGGTGTTGTTTGCAGCAATTTGCAGCATTTGTTGCGCGTCTTCGGGCTGATTTTGCAAAACGCCTTCAGCTAAGAGATCCAAAGCAGCGGAAATTGAGGTGAGCGGAGTCCTGAGTTCATGACTCACGATTGAAATAAATTCATCCTTCATGCGCTCAATTTCACGTCGCTCACTGATGTCTTTTACAAAGCAATAGTTACCGTTAAACTGCTGCTGCTGGTCATAGGCTTTTACCATCACAATTTGCTTATCGAGAACGCCGCCATCTTTGCGAATCGCTCTTGCTTCTGTTTCCGCCTTACCATGCTCCAGCATTTGCTGATAGGCAGCCTCTACAACAGCAATGTCCTCTGAGTGAACTGTTTGCTGCCATTTCACGCCTAATAGTTCTTCAGGCTGATAGCCTAACATCGCAGCATAGGCGAGATTGATTTGAACATATTGTCCTTGTGTATTTAATCGAGCAATTGCTTCGATCGCACTTTCTAACGCCTTGCTTAAATTCCGAAGTTGCTCTTCAGCCGCTTTTCGCTCGGTGATGTCGCTAGCAATTCCCAAAAATCCTGTAATCTGATCGTCTGCATTCTTGAGCGCGGTGATTGACAATAACACAGGAAAGCGCGAACCATTTTTGCGAATGTAAGTCCACTCATACTCATCGATTACGCCACGACGTGCCTTGGTAATAAATACATCAAATCCTGGCTCGATTCGTTCTCCTAATTCCTGTGACAGCATTTGTGATCGCAGCACAATTTCCTGCCAGTCATGAATCAATAGAGGCGTTGTTTGTCCAATAATTTCTGCGGTTGTATAACCGAGCCATTGCTCTGCTGTGGTGTTAAAGGTAAGAATCGTGCCCTCAACGTTAGTCGAGATGATGCTGTAGTTCGCGCTGTTTAAAATCGCTCGCTGGAATGTCAGTGTCTCGTGTAGCGTTCGCTCTGCTTCTTTCCGTTGATTGATGTTACGAAAGTAGACCGATAACCCATCTTTGGCAGGATAGGCATAAACCTCAGTCCACTGGTTCAAAGGTGGATAAAATGCTTCAAATCGAACACTAATCTGCTCTGCAATAGCACGCTGATACTCCTGATAGAAAGTTGAATCGATCGTTTCTGGAAACTCATCCCATAAAACTTTCCCCAGCAAGGCTTCTCGCTTTCGTTGCAACAACAACTCTGCCTGCCGATTGAGATAAGTAAATCGCCAATCGTGATCTAAAGCAAAAAAAGCATCAGTAATACTCTCTAAGATATCTGTAATCTGATTGCGGGCAGCCTGCTCTTGGGCAAGAAGCTGGATGCGAGTTTGCTCTGCTTGCTGCAATTCGGTTGTTGTTTGTTCCACCCTAACCAAATTACGTCGTAACTCTAGTTGAGAAATGACCTGACGACTCAAGGCTTGTAAGGCTTGAATCTGATCAGAATTGAGCTGCCGAGGAATGCGATCGATAACACAAAGCGTTCCCAGGGAATAGCCATCTGAAGTAATGAGCGGTGCGCCTGCATAAAATCGGATATGAGGCTCACTTGTTACAAGAGGATTCGTCGCAAATCGATCGTCTTGGAGCGTATCTGAAACAATCAACACATCGCTAGGCTGCAAGATAGCATGGGCACAGAATGCAACATCACGAGGCGTTTCTGTAGCCTCCAACCCAAATTTAGATTTGAACCACTGACGACAATCATCAATTAGACTAATTAAAGCAATTGGCGTACCACAGATAAATGCTGCTAGCTGAGTCAAATCATCAAATGCAGCTTCAGAAATAGTATCTAGAACGTTGTATTGTTGGAGGGCATTCAGCCTATCAGATTCGTTATCTGGTAATGGCGCTTTCATTGTGGATGCTCCTCAGAGCGCGTCACATTCTCAGCCTCATTTAAGCTAGAGCGGGCGGCTTGGTATAACAACTGAAGATCCGCACCCTCTTGAGGATACTGAACAACTTTTAGTTTTAGGCTGACGTGCAACGAAGTTCCACCCACCTCCACCTTAAACTGCTGCCAGGATTGCTGAAAATCAAAAACACGTTGACTTCCATCCGTTTTAGTCATACCAGGCATACCGATAACAAATTCTGTCCCACCCCAACGACCGACAACATCTTCATTGCAGAACGATCGCCGCAATAATTCCCCAAAGCGTGCTAACACTTCGTCTCCGACTGCATGACCATACTGCTGATTGATGTCCTTTAGATTAGCTAACTCTATCAGTGCTAAACAAAAGGGTTGCTGGCACTGATCACACCACTCAAGTAACTGAGTTAATGCTGTGGTAGATTTGCGGCGATTTGCGATGCCCGTTAGCGCATCAATCTCTGCTAAGCTTTTGAGGAAATGAGTGCGCTCTAATCGATTAAAGATCCGTGTTACTAACTCTGGTCCAATGATCGGCTTGCTCACATAATCATCTGCGCCCACAGCAAAGACTTGATGCATGGTTTCAGCATCCGTATGAGCTGTGAGAAATAGAATCGGCAGATTACTCCAGCGCGAATCATTGCGAACAACCTGACAGAGTTCGATTCCGCTAATGTGTGGCATTTCAATGTCCAGAATCAGCAGATCAGGCGGATTCGATTCCAGAACATCTAGAAATGAAAGTGGATTGTCGAGGACCGAAACATGAAGCCCCCAGGGAATGAGTAACCGCTGAAGTGCCACTAATACTTGCGCATCATCATCTACAACTAGTATCCTGGCTTGCCTTGGACGGGCATGTTGCAGCGCTTGATTGACTGCTTCTAAGACTTGAGGTGCAGTGACAGGCTGTTGAAGCCAACGTCCACCTAACCGGGCGATCCTGACTCGATCGATTAATTTATCTTGCTGGGTCAAGACTAATGTAGGCACTGGTGGCGTACAAGCACTGAGTTCGGACAACAACATGAAATTATTTGCGCTAGCAGTAACAGCAAAATCAAGGAGTACAACATCGGGATGCGTTTCAGAAATTTGCTCTCTAGCAGTAACGGGATTGGCGATGACCTGAACTCGTAAACCCCAACTAGGCGATGCTTCCTGTAATTGTGCGGTGAGGGTTGAATTTGAGCTGACAATCAGTAGCCAAGGACGTTGATCAATTGGTTCACTACCTGAAGTGCCTGTTTGCTGCTCATTCCTTAAATGCTCAGCATCCAAGTGTTCTAGCTCCTGACGCAAAGCAGTGACAAGTTTAGAGAGTTGCTGCATCTCGTGATGAGTCAGCGATCGCCCTTTTTGGAAAAGCGGTTCAATTTCTTGGGCTAATCGAGAGCCTTGATCTGCGCCAAACATACCTAGCGACCCTGCCAACTTATGGATCTCCTGTTCAGCTTGCTGCCGCAATTCTGGATTCAGTTTGTTTTGTAGCAACAGCGCCGCTGCCTGCTCAACAGTTGCAATTCGATGGGCAACAGTCTCTTTAACCTCATTCCAGATGCTGTTCATCCCAGCAGTGGTAGTTTGTATTGCGATCGTCGGTGCGCTTTCGTCTTCGCTTTTTGTCTCTTTGTTCCTTTGTTTCTTGCCTTCTCTCTGATTTTCCTCTGGAGATCTGAGCCGATAGCCAATAGCATAAACAGTTTCGATCGGATCACCTAGAAGTCCTGCTGTTTTCAGTTTTTGCCGTAGTCCTTTGATATGGGAGCGGATAGTATCCTCGCTTGGGGTTTCCTCAAATGACCAAACGTGATCAATCAGTGCACCCGTATTAAAGATGCGATGTGGGTTGCGGAGAAATAACTCTAGCAGACTGTATTCTTTTGGCGTTAAGCGCGCGATTTTACCATTACAGCTCACTTCGCAGGTACTGGGATCAAGCTCTAAATTTCGCCATTTCAGCAAGGGAGGTAATGCAGCGCCGCCTCGTCTAAGTAAAGCCCGAATACGTGCCAACAACTCCTGCAAATTAAATGGTTTAGGCACGTAGTCATCTGCCCCAGCATCTAACCCCGTCACTTTGTTCGTGCTAGCATTTTGAGCCGTTAATAAAAGAATGGGAGTCTGATTTCCTTGTGACCGTAGTTTTCGACATAGATTAATGCCGTCCAATTTCGGTAATACTACATCTAGCAAAACTAAGTCATAGGTAAAGGATTCCAACAGTGACCATCCAACCTGCCCATCAGTTGCAACATCTACGACATAGTGTTGATCAGTCAAAGCCTTGACAAGCGGTTCAGAAATTAGCGAATCGTCCTCTATGAGTAGAATTTTCATAACTCGCTAGCCGCAACAATAGAACAGGAATTCTGACAGATACAGCCTTCCTACGCTAAGGCTAACCCGAATCAAACCTTGTTATCTTATAGATTTGTTGAGCATTGTCGGACGCATAGATTCAGTCGAGCAATGAGGGTGTGTCGCAAAAAAAGAGTCGTTGTCCTATTGCCGTGAATTATGCCAAGATCAAGCACCTCCTGCTGATGAAGATGCAAAACTGACCCTGCGAAAATAACATCGAAACCTCCCTATGCCTCATAACGCCGAAAAGCAGAATATATTCGGGTGTAATGAATTTCCGGTCGTCTTTCTTGGGGTTTCTCAAAAAAAACTTGAGCCATTTTAGATAGAAACGGTAGAAGCTCAGACCATCAGGAGCTTTTAGACAAATTCATCAACACGGAAAAACCGCAACCCGTTGATTGCGCAGGACATAGGGGCTTGCTCAGAACTAGATTGCTTTGATTGTAGTGCCAAGCCGAGTCAATGAATGAGAGCAAAGCATTAAGATAGATGAAACCTGCTATTATTTTTGCCAAGCCTGATGTCTAATTCACTCGACCCTACCGAAGATGCAGAACTCGTCCAAGCTGTTCAGGAAAGTCTACAGCAGATGTCGATCGAGCTTGAACATCCACAGGATGCAGAAGCGATTCAACAGCTCTATCAAAAAGCGCAAGCACTGCTTAGTCATCTTACTCCTGACCCATTGACAGTCGCGCGCGTGACGGGTGTATTGTTGGTCTATCAACTGCCAGGGACAGATCCGGAAGAGGTGAAATGGTTTGAGGGTGAGCTACAGAATTCTTTAGATCTAGAATCGATCGAAGAGCTAGTCGATTCAATCTTCCGTCCTGATGCGTTGTAGTCCTGAAGGACTGGCAACGCAGAGAGCGCTTCTGCCAGCAAGATGGGATCACCAAAGTTAGATAGCTGTGCATTCGTTCAATCTGCTGAGACGTTGGCATCGTTGCTGATTCAGCATGTTGAACTGTGGCTTGGAGCGCATCTTGCCAAGCTTCAATCTCGATCGATTTAGGTGGAAGACTAGGAGCGGCTGCATCGCTTCCGTCAGTTCATTCAAAGGGCGGTAATTACGGCAATAGAAAAATTAGAAAGCGTTTTACACTTCGTTACATTAGAGAAGACAGAACCCAGGGCGATCAAAATCGTCTGCTATATCGGAGGTACCCGATATGAATAATATTCGTGTCGGCAGTTTGTTTGGAATTCCTTTCTATGTCAACCCATCCTGGTTTTTGGTGTTGGGCTTAGTCACTTTTAGTTATGGCTCAGGACTGGCAGCCCAATTTCCCAATTTGCCTTCGGGGCTGTCTTGGGGATTAGGATTGCTCACAGCACTGCTATTGTTTGGTTCTGTGCTGGCTCATGAACTCGGTCACAGCTTTGTGGCGCTGAAGCAGGGTGTGGGTGTCAAATCGATCACGTTGTTTCTATTCGGGGGATTAGCGAGCTTAGACAAAGAGTCGCAAACTCCTGCTGAAGCATTTCAAGTTGCGATCGCAGGTCCTTTAGTCAGTCTGCTCCTTGCTGGTTTGGCAACCCTTTTGGGAGTTGGTACCGGCATCTCTGGGGCACCTGCTGCAATCTTGGGCGTGTTGGTTTCGGTGAACTTAGCGTTAGCGCTCTTTAATCTGATTCCAGGTTTACCGCTCGATGGCGGCAACATTTTGAAAGCTTTGGTCTGGAAAGTAACAGGCAACCCTTACAAGGGGATGAAGGTCGCGGGTCGGGTCGGTCAATTGATCGGTTGGTTAGCGATCGCATCGGGACTGCTACCCTTGGTTGTTTTTGGCGGTGGGCTGAACTTCTGGAATATCTTAATTGGCTGGTTCTTGCTTCAGAATGCTGGTCAAGCTGCCCAGTATGGCGTGGTTTTAGATCAGTTATCAGGGCTGACGGCATCGGATGCTGTTAGCACAAATAGCCCAGTTGTCACTGCTTCGTCAACGTTGCGAGAGTTTGCCGATCAGCGGATTCTGGATCAGCGGGCATGGCAGAAGTTTTTAGTCACGAATGTAGAGGAACAACTCATCGGTACGCTTGCGATCGAGGATCTGAGAGCAATTCCAAGTGAACGATGGTCTGAAACTTTAGTGCAATCCCTTGTAAGACCATTAGATCCATCGCTCACGGTACAGAGCGATCGTCCTCTGTCGGAAGTAGTCACTTTGCTAGAAGAACGCAAGTTAACCGCGCTCTCTGTTGTCCAAGAGAACAACGTCCTAGTGGGCTTGCTCGAAAAAACTGCCATTGTGAATCTGCTCCAGAATCGCGCACAAGCTACTCCGGCTTAGACCTAGCTTGAAACGGATGGGTTACGTGATTGTTGACCCGCATGGATAGCAGGACTGAAATCAATCACAGTGACTCGAGTAGAAACTTCAGGGAAGTGGGCAACTGCTTCCCTGAAGTTTTTTATTCTGCTTTGGTTTGACTGTGGCTGATTTAATCAGGCATCTCCTCAATACTGCGCGGCTCTCTCTTTGGCTGTTGGTTCATCTCATGGCGGTAACGACTCGAAGCCTCATAGACCTCTCTGCGAAGGCGCTGAATTGCACCGAGCGGCTGATGCGCTGCAATGGTATGCCAGGCATTGAAGGACAATACATCGTCCACATACACCTGACGGGCTGGACTATAGGCTTCCTGCATCCCAATTGTGATTTTAGCGATCGCTTGATAAGGGCTGTCCTGCTCCGACCAACGAACCGAAGCATCTTCGATCGGCATCGTTTCTAGATTGGTACAAAGTTGGACACGCAATTCATATTCAGCCGACTGCCTCTGGAAAAACTCTACAATCAAATCGCGTAGAGTAGAAGCATTCTGCATCTCAATTCGTTTACCTTGGAGCGGCTGAAGACTTGTCGATATGGGAACTGCACTGAACTTAGCAATGTAGTCTCCATAGCGCAAAGCAGCAGAAGTATAGTACGTTTCTCCTAAGATATGAGTCTCTGGTTGCGTAATCCCCAGCGCAGTCGGATAGAGATTGATGCCTACTTTTTGAGTGACTGCATTCACTGTGCGGGCAGTTATCCCCAATAGTTGTTGAGCCTCTTCTGGGGCACTGACCACTACTTTTTCCTGAAGCAACTGTTCAGGAAGAAAGCGAGCAAGATTCCCGGATGGAAAAATCGAACTGTTAATCATTAGAAAATCTTGAGTGACTGCATCAGGTTCAGTAGAGAGAAGCTTCGGTTCTTCTACACCAATGACCTTAATTGCCATGCCACGAAAGGTCGAAAGACTATCCGGCAGAATATCACCCGGAACACTTGAGAAACGAATCATCACTGGATAAGTGCGAGGTTCGCGAAACAGCCCTTGGGCAAGATGAGTGGGTAAGTTGTCGTAAATTCGCAGTTCTCCCTTCAGTCCGCCATGACTTTTCGCATGAGCACCGCGCATCGCATGACGATGTTTGTCGAACACCTTTTGCCCTTGCCGAGCAACGGAGTCTAGAATTTGGCGGATCAGTCTATCTTCATCCGGTTGCTTGACTTCTACATTTGGGGAGTAGCGAACGTATTGATTTGAGTTGAGCATTCAGCAAGGAGCCTGAGGGCGAATTCAAATGGTTATCGTTTAATCATTCGTACCTAGGTTCATTTTCTTCATCCTCCTTGTGTTAGAAGTTGACGATTCGCGATCGCGAGTTGTTTAGTGAACCACAAGCCACCCATAAGTTAAAACACCCAATCCCAAAACGCCAACGATCGTCTCTCGCTGCTCCTCCCACAAACGACGCACTCTACTGAAGAAATCGCTAAACGCTGCTCGTCGCGATTGCCCTAACTCGGTCATCAAGCCTTTAACGTTGGCATCAACTTCTTCTAGCGTGACTTCCCCTCGTTGGTAAGCGGCTTCGAGTTCATTCAGTTTGTGCCAGTACTCATGGGTGGCTTCTAACAAATTCGGAGTCATAGGATAAAAGGTGCTGATATAAACTTTTGTGAAGCTTAACGCACTTAATTCAGCAACTTGATCTGTAGTTGGACAGAACTGTTGTGGTCGATCGGTAGAACTGAGATTACTGACACAGTGAAGAGTTACGAAGCAGCGAAGAAACGGAATACTTTCATCCAAAGCAACATGAACTGAGTGCAAAATGCTACCGAGAACAGCTTCAGCCTGGTCTTATTCGCCGTTCAATTGAGCAGTCCCCATGCTGATCGGTGAAGACAATTGAAACTCAACTGCTGCTTACGACCAAGGACTGCCCAATCACTTCTACTCCCCACCCTCCACTTGAATCCCCTCTCTCATTCAACCTTTGACACAAACCACCTGCTTCAGCGTCGCAACGATCTCGACAAGATCGCTCTGATTTGCCATCACCTGCTCGATCGGCTTGTATGCCCCTGGAATTTCATCCAGCACGCCAGCATCCTTGCGACATTCGACTCCCGCCGTTTGAGCGATTAAGTCATCTAGAGTAAACGCCGTCTTTGCTTTGTTTCTTGACATTAACCGCCCTGCACCGTGAGAGCAGGAGCAATAGCTGTGAGCATTGCCCTTTCCTTTCACGATAAACGACTTCGCTCCCATGCTGCCTGGAATAATGCCGTAATCGGTTTCGCGAGCACGGACCGCGCCTTTGCGAGTCACATATACTTCTTCACCGAAGTGTAGTTCTCGTTCGGCATAGTTGTGGTGACAATTTACCTCCAGCAAGGGCTTCATGGGCTTACCACCCGCTAAATGTCGATCGACAATCCGCTGGAATCGCAGCAGCATCACTTTCCGGTTGTAAAGCGCATACCCCTGTGCCCACTGTAAATCATGCCAATAAGCAGCGAACTCAGCGGTGCCACGAACAAAGTAAGCTAAATCTGGATCAGGAAGCTTCTCCCCTGCTAGCTTTGCTAGTCCTTTTGCAGTATCAATATGCCGCTGTGCTAGCGCATTCCCAATATGCCGCGAACCAGAATGCAGCATCAGCCACACTTGTTCCTCAGCATCCAGGCAAACCTCGATAAAGTGGTTTCCTCCACCTAGCGAACCCATTTGCTTGAGGGCTTTGCTTTCAAGGTTCTCGACGCCAGGGTGAAGCTGCTTGAACTGTTGCCAGCCTTGCCAGTTGAGCACAGTCTTTTCAATTTCTTTGTTCTCGTTGAATCCAGTTGGGATTGCTGCTTCGATGTCAAGACGAATCTGTTTGAGCTTTCCTTCTAGCTGGGTGGCATTGTATGGAGTTTTAATTGCTGCCATACCGCAACCAATGTCTACCCCGATCGCGGCTGGGATAATTGCATCTTGGGTTGCCACAACCGATCCAACCAAGGCACCCTTGCCCAAATGCACATCAGGCATCAGCGCAACATGTTTGAACACAAATGGGAGAGCAGCAACATTTCGAGCCATTTGTGCTTCGGTGTGTCCTAACTCATGACCTGCCCAGGAGAGCACCGGAGCGCGAGTTGATAAAGTGAGAGCTTCGTAAGGCATCGTGTTGTCTCCTAAGCGTTGTCGTCTTGAACACAATCTGATCACTGCGATCGATGAGCAAAACTGAAGGAAAGATGTGGGAAATTTTCCCAATATTGTCTCCAGCCATTCATCGGCTTGAAAGCCTCGAAGCGTCACATGCTAATCACAGCAAAGCGTCCCACGCCTTTACATATCGATTTCAATTGAGATTGTTGATTTTAGCTGAGATTGTGTTATTTACATACTACAATATACTACAAGTTAAATCAAGGGGTTCCCCTGTAGCAAAGTTGATTGAGTTCAGCTACCGTCCTGTCTGTCGCTAGGTTTGAAATATCAATCAAATTCGATGCGCAATCGAATGGTCTGGGTGCAAGTTGGATCGCACTCAAAAACCGCTCTGGAGTAAGCTGACGGTCACTTTACTTCAGAGCGGTTTGCTCAGAGATCGCGGTTTGAGGAATTGAGATAGATTTGGGGTAGAGGGGTGATCAGATCGCCAGAATCCTTGCAGGATACTCTGCATTCTAATCCCGGACAAAATGACCTCAGAACCAATCCACTGACCCAAGGGACTTACTGGTCTGCTGGTTGACGCATATCATTTTATGTGGGGTGGTGGGAGTTGTCCTGTTTGCCATTGTGTTTAGCTAAGCTTCGGAGCGCTCCACCAACGCTGCGAGAGCGAGGAGATTGCTTTTGTCCAGCCGGCCATCCTTCGCGCTGCTGAGTGCGATCGCCATCTGTTTCCTCGGTCTGATCATGAAACAGAATTTGCTGGGTGGGAAAAGGTAAATCAATGCCGTTTGCAGTTAATTTGTGCTTGATTGCGGTGAGAACCTGATCGCGCGATCTCAGATCATCAATCCGGCGGGGTGGCTTAATCCACCAGCGCACTCGAATATCGACAGTGCTGTCTGCAAGTTCCATAACTAATACATCGGGAGCCGGATCCTGTAAGACTTCCGCAATCTCATCGAGTGCTTCGTAGATTAGACGTTTCGCGTGTTCAATGTCGTCTCCATAGCCGATGCCGACATCATATTCCATGCGGCGAGTGTCAAAGGCAGTATTGACCGTGACTGAATTGGTAAAGAGTTCTGAATTCGGAATCACAATGCGGCGATTATCATAAGTTCTAATCGTCGTTGCACGAGTTTCGATGTTTTCAACAGTTCCTTCAAAGTTTTTGAAAACGATCTGATCTCCAATCCGAAAGGGTTCCGTTAATAGAATAAGAATTCCTGCCAAAAAGTTTTGTAAGATATCGCGAAACGCAAAGCCGATTGCAACCCCACTGATTCCAAGTAATTGAACTAAGTCACCAGCTTGAAACGATGGAATGACGATCGACAACGCGACAAATAATCCAATCAGAATAATCGTTCCTTGTGCTAAGCGCCCTAACACTAATCCGAGGTTGCGGGCATGTCGTCGATTTCCGGTCGCACGTCGGACGATCCGCTTAACTGATCTTGCAATAAAAAAGAAAATAAAAAAGACAATAACTGCGAATATTAAGCTGGGAAACAAGGCAATAGAGCCACGCACCATTGCCTCAAGCTGTTTCCACAGTGCTGATAGCTCAAAATTCATAACCGTTTTTTATGCACGACAACTTGAATATGAATTTTAGAAAAGTAGCGAAAAAATAACCTCTGTCTCTAGGAGTGCGATTATTGGGTTTTGGGTGCTTCTAAAACAGTCACACTGACGAGGGGAGTCACATTGAATTCTTGAGTGAGCAGACGAGTTTGAATAGTTTGAGTTAAGCGATCGCGAATCTGCTGGCTAGAAAGTGTGCTTTCAGGTTGACGTTGAACATAGACCTCAGCTAATAGGGAGTTTTGTCCTGGGATCTCTGAGCGGGTAAAGCGCACGTTCGCTTCGACTAATTGTGCAAATTCGGTCTGCTCAACGGCTTGTTGCACTTCTGCATTGGCGCGCTGAGCGCGACTAGACCGTTCAAACTCGGGTGAATTCCAGAACTGCAAGGTTGCAATTGCAGCGAGTGAAACCAGAGAAATACCGAGTGCGATCGGAAAAACTTGTTGATTGCCACGCGAATAGCGGCTTCCTTGCGAGGTCAGTCCATACGCTCGAAAAATCAACGTCGCTGATACATGAATGCCAAATAGCTGCAAGACAAGTAAAAACAATCCACTCATGGTCATATCCCATCGTCCAATCGCGCTTGCCATTCCGACAATTCCCGCTGGTGGTGCAAGCGATGCCGCCACTAACATTCCGGCGGCGGCTCCAGAGACTAAGCTACTTCGCTCCGACTGCACTAAGTTTAATGCTCCTGCTGCTCCTGCTGCTAAAGGGATCAAGACCGCTACGGTTGAAATCTGACTGTTCTCTACCATGAGAGGCGTTGAGATCTGCTGTTGAAGAAGCAAGCTTAATAGAAATGCGATCGCGATTGTCACCATTAGCGCTGTAACATACCGAAGAATACTGCGTTCCAAAAGTTGTAAATCTCCGCGTGCAGTTGCGATCGCACTATTCATAGCGGGACCTGCAAAGGGTGCAATCAGCATTGCAGCAACCAGAAGATAGCTTGTATTCGTATACAGTCCAATCCACACGACGACTCCTGCCACCGCAGCATAGGCGAGAAAGCTGCGCCAAGATCCGACACTCTGCAATCCTGATAAGAAGATTTCGATCGGGCTACGCGCTCTGACATTTTTGACTTGTTGCGCAGCTTCAGACGCAGGGGGACGTAGAGCAATGATCCCGGATGGCAGCAAGGTAATATGAACCTCTGGTAGATCTTCGAGCTTAGCAAGCAAATCTTCAACTTGTCGATTAGAAACATGAACGATGACAAGATCAATGTTTCGGTCTGCGCTTTGAGCTTCAATTTTTGCAAGATTCACTGCATCACAAGACTCTGCAATCTGTAGAACTGCTTTTCCTTGTCCTTGCGGTACTTGGATGATCAGTTGACGCATGGTTGCTCTCCTCGAACTGTTTGTTGAGTCTACTCAGACTTGAGCTAGATGACGACTTCCAAAGGAGAGAGGATCATCGAGCAATTTCTAGAGTTGCCAGCGTAGCAAAAGCGCAAGTTGACCGATCATTTTTTGCCACCAGGGTCGTTTTCTCCAACTTGATAGTTCAATGCGATCGCTCGTGCTAAACGCATCTGTAAAAAATTGTTCGACAGTCGGAGCAAAGTCTGGAGCAAACCAGGCAAGATTCAGTTCATCATTGTGAAAGAAGCTCCGAGGATCAAAGTTTGCACTGCCAAAGTTAATCCAATCTTGATCAACAAGCATCAACTTAGCGTGCATCATGCTCGGTTTATACTCATAAACTGCAATGTCAGCTCTTAAGAGCGCGTGATAGCGCTCACGAACTGCATAGTAAACAGGTGGCTTATCATTGTGGACACCAGTCGTCACGATCTGCACATCTACACCCCGCTTTTTAGCCGCAATGATTGCATTACGAGTATTGCGCTCCAAAATAAAGTAGGGACTCGCAATCCAAATTCGGTGCTGTGCCGCTTGTAGACCAAACCAAATGAGCGCGTTGATCAGTGACAACTTACTATCGGCATCACTGGCAATCACTAACATTGGCTTTGCCGCCCGTGAGGCTTGCTGTACAGGTAAATGCTCTATCATGGCTTGACCTCCTGCATAGAGCCAGTGACGCAGGAAAATGCTCATGAGGACAGAGACGATCGTACTTTCTAGCTGAATTTCGCCGTCGAGCCAGGGTGCTCGATCGCCAATTTTAGGATTGCCGTCCCAATCATCGGATACGCCCATTCCTCCAATCAAGGCGATCGTTCCATCAATAATCAGCAGTTTACGATGAGTCCGGCTCAAGTATTGCAGCGGAACTTTGAGCCTAGGAGGATGAAAAAAACGAACCTCAACCCCCGCTCCTCGAAGCTGTTTCCAATACGAAGCAGGGATCTGAGCGGTGCCAACGTGATCGACTAAAACTTGGACTTTCACCCCACATCTCGATCGCTCAATCAATGCCTGAGCAAACTGATCGGCACGATACCCTGGAGTCATGAAAAAAGTCTCAAACTGAATCAAGTGCTGTGCTTTTTGGATTGCTTCTAGTCGCGCTGCATAAATCTGGTCTGGCTGTGACCAAAACTGAGTGAGCCGCGCTTGTGTCGCGATCGACTTGGAGAAGCCGACTAACATCGGCAGAAAATTTGGACTATCGAGTGCGATGCGACGATCAAAGCGATAACAGATTTGCGGCTCGAAAACGCCGCGAAGATAGAGAATCATCCAGACGACGATCGCAGCGGCAAAGAGAAGAAAGAAAGTTGTCCAGGTCATGGCTTCTAGGAGAACGTGCCGGGTGTTGTTCAATCTATCAGTCGGGTACGATCGCTAGAGTCCTTCATCGGATAGAACTTTCCTTGAACGGAGTGAAACGACTTACCTAAGCTTTTAGAGCACTGCAACTCTGGTTTTCCGTCTTTCGAGTTCTTTTCCAGTTTGTTAGGCTGAAATCAGTCTGAATTTGGTGAAGAGCGTGTCCCAGATCCCGTTTTTGTCAGAACCTCTAAGTGTGGAAACCGTTGAAATCGAAGTTTCTGGACTACCCGATCGCTTAAATGGCATTAAAGTAGTTCAGCTTTCTGATTTTCATTACGATGGCTTGCTGTTGTCTGATGAATTGTTGAACCAAGCGATCGAGACCGCGAATTGTCTTGAACCGGATCTCATCGTTCTTACGGGCGATTATGTTACGCATACCCCGAAACCTATTGATCAACTTGCTCGACATCTCCGCCGATTACAGAGTCGATCGGGTATTTATGCCGTGTTAGGCAATCATGATCTGGAACTCCCTGAATCAAAAATTAAGATTAGTCGCGCCTTAACCGATGCCGGAATTCAAGTTCTTTGGAATCAGATTGCTTATCCGTTTGGGGAAGACTTCGCGATCGTTGGCTTACCCGATTTCTGGTCGTCTGACTTTGCTCCTGCTTCTGTGTTTGAGACTCTAAATCCAACGGTTCCTCGTCTAGTGCTCTCTCACAATCCTGACAGTGCAGTGCCTCTGAGCCAGTGGCGCGTCGATTTGCAGCTTTCTGGACATACGCATGGTGGACAAATTGCAATTCCAGGAGTGGGAGCCGTTCCCACTTGGATTCAGGCTTCACGCGATCGCATTCCCGAGCCATTATGGAAGTGGGTGCCGTTCCTGGATTTAAAATGGCCCAAAGTTGTACAGCATTGGCAATGGGCACAAGGTCTGCATTCGGTGGGTGAGAATCGGCTCTATGTCAATCGAGGATTAGGAACCTTTCCACCGGGACGGTGGTACTGTCCTCCAGAAGTCACTGTGTTTTCCTTGAGTCGCATTGACTAGAGGTTGTTAATGTCCCAGAAAACTAACAGACATCTCAAGAGCGAATGAGACTGCGATATCGAGCTTCGATCAGCGAGTACAAACTATAAGCAATCAAGCCTAGCGCTACAATTCCCAGAATCCACGTTCCATAAGGCTGTTGTGCCAAAACGGCTAAAGCTTCCCCCAATCCTTTGACTTCAGTTGCATCGGAGCGCAGCGCCGCAATGATCACAAACAGACCAATGATGCAAAAAACAACCCCACGCGCAACAATCCCAAACTGTCCTAGCCGCTTTGCCCACTTGCGTTCGGTTGCATTCATTTGATTGAGCTTGAAATATCTTTGAAACTTTGCAGTGTAAGCCTGATAAAAATACGACAATCCAACACCCAATACGATCGCGCCTGCTAACCCCACAAGCCATTGCCCCAAAGGTTGAGCCAAGACCAGTTTTGTCCAGTCTTCCGTCGCTCCTCCATTTGTCCCACCACTGCCTAAGATGAGTTTAACCGCAGTGAAAGCTAACCCTGAATAGCTGAGCGCACTGATCAAATATCCGATACGCTGCACAACGCGCTGTGTAGAATTTGACTGCCCTGTATGCTCTGGATCAAGCAATGCCTGAGCAAATCGCCACAGGACATAGCCAATGATGCCGATCGTCACCAACCCAAGCAGAAATTTTCCAAACGGCTGCACCACAATTTCTTGTAAGGCTCCACTCGTATCTGTAGTGCGTCCTCCGCTCCCGATCGCAGCTTGTGCTGCCAGCAGTCCCACTACAAAGTAAACAATCCCCTTTGCTGCATAACCGAATCGAGCCAGCCTTTCAAACTTTGGATGAGCAACAGTCTGTTGTACAGGCTGTTTTAGATTAGGAGGAATATTGGGGGTCGCCATATCAGTGCAAGAATATTATCTCGCACAATAGAATGGCAGACTTGTGTATCGCATCTATCAGAATAATGAATTCTTCTAGGCTTAGATTGACTGTTGCTTTTGAGGATTGACGAGCTTCTCTATTGAATTCGTCAGTTGTTCGATCGCGTCAATTTGGCGCTTAAGTTGGTCAGTTAGTCTTAGCGACCATCTGCCATTCGCTGGTGTTCAGGGCAACCTTGACAAACGGCGATTTCTCAAGCGAAATCATTGCGTCTGCGGATTTGTGCAGTAAGCAGGTAATACGATCTCCCGCCTGCCATTCTTCATTTGAAATAACAATTCGCACCTCCTGGTTTCGCTCAACGATCAGGGGCATGAGGTTATTCGAGGCGATTAAGGTTTGTAGCTCTGCTTGCTGTGCCGCAAGCGTCGGCGATCGTAAAACGAGTTCGACAACCTGCGCTTCATCCTGGTCGAGCCATTGATTCCACTGATCGAGAGGAATCTGGGGAGCAAATGCAGCCTGAATCCCTGGCGTGATTGCACTCAGGCTGTTTCCATCCCCTAGCGGTGATGGAGACAAAATTGCAATCAGATCAGGACGAAACAGTTCCGCAGCCCGTTGAGCTAAAATACCGTTGACTTCCGGGCTAGAACTTAAAGCGAGAAACGAGCTAAATGAAGAGATGCCTTCTGCTTCTAGTTCTTCTAAATTTAAGCGATCGCTCAACGCAGGATTTTCATCAATCGGCTCTAAATTGGTTGTGTTTACATCAAAGTCGATCAGCATCGCTGCTTCTCCTTTTTGCTGCAATAATCGTGACAACAATCGGGCGAATGAATCCCCGCCTACAATCACTGTTCTGACTTGATTCGTATGTAAGCCAAGCCATCGTGCAATCCAGCCTGCTGTCACTCCTTGCACAAAAACGGTGATCAGAATCGTGAGAAACACCAATGCTTTAAGCGCATCACCCCCACTCATCCCTTGATTGCTCAGAGAAATGGCAAATAACGATGCCATTGATGCTGCTACGATGCCACGCGGCGCAACCCAGGACAAAAAGAACTGCTGTTGCCAGCTAAAGCCGCGATTCCAAGTCGAGATTAGAACATTGATAGGACGAACAATCAGCATTAATGCCAAAACTACGATTACCCCTTCTTGCCCTAAATCGAAAAGCTGCTCGATCGATAAATCAGCAGCAAGCAGAATAAATAGCACTGAGTTTGTCAAAATTCCAAGCTGCTCATTAAATTGCCGCAACAACCGCTCATCAGGTGTAGCAGCGGCGCGTAGAACGATGCCAATGATCACAACAGCCAGCAACCCCGACTCACTGCGTAACGCTTGCGCTAGGCTAAACGATCCCCACACTACTGCTAATACAATCAGATTCTTGAGTTCTTGCGGAAGAATCTTAGACTGTTTGAGAAGCAAGCTCAGCAAACTCCCAGCAATCAATCCGATCGCGACTCCGATTCCTAAGCGCAGGAGCAATCCTTTCAAGATGAGAAGTGGGATTGCTGTGTTACTTAAAACGAGCGGAACTGCCTTGCCACTCAACACAATATTGAGCGTGATCACCGCAAGAATTGCACCGATCGGATCAATTAGAATTCCTTCTCCTTCTAATAGCGTTGCGACTCGTCGCTCTACTCCCACAAGCTTTAAGAGTGGAGTCACGACCGTTGGACCTGTGACGACGACTAAAGACGCATAGAGGAAGGCGATCGACCAGGGAAAATCGAGCCAGGTATGAGCTGCAATGGCACCGCCAACCAGTGTAATGGCGACCCCGATCGTAATCAGATTGCGAAGGCTGATCGAAACGCTTCTCAGATCACGAATCTGTAAGCTCAAACCTCCCTCAAATAAAATAATCGCGATCGACAGAGAGACAATGACTTCCAACCCACTGCCTAAAAGAGACGGGTCGATCCAACGGAGTCCACTCGATCCTAGAGCCAAACCCAATAGCAGGAGGAAGACAATACTAGGAATCTGCAAATATCGAGCAATGACCTGAGCACCAATGCCAATACCAACGGTGGTACTCATCAAAACTGTGATCGTTAAAGAGTCTTCCATTCCATTTATCAAAGCAAAACAGATTGCCTAATTCTGGCATTTCTCGTCATGGATCACAGAAAACCCGCATTGAATTGACAGTAGATAACGCGATGCTTTAAACGGTCATTCGAGACTGATCAGAGATAAATGATCAGGATGCGCGATGAATTCTTTAGCAGCCAGCAAGCCTGCAATGCTCCATGTTTGCGATAATCGAGCTTCTCTTCCAATCAAGTGTCCAGAGCGACCGTCATAGTATTCTGGATAGTTGTCTTGCACTAAACGATGTTCGGCAATTTGAATGGCACGTTCTGCTAACTCGACTCGACCTGTTTTTTGAGCCGCGATCGCAAATGCCCAAAGCAGTACTGCCCAATTGCCCCCATTGTGATACGACCAAGGCGAATTTTTTGGGTCACACCCGGTGAGTGTTCGCCATTCTTCTCCCTCGATCGCAGGATAGCAAAGCTTCACAGGCATATAGCCAATGAGATCTTGCCAACGCTGCTCAAACAAATTCATAATCCTTTGAGATTCAGCTTCATCTGCGAGTGAGAAGACGATCGCTAACAGATTTCCCAATGCGAAAAAGCGAAAATCGAGCCGTCCAGGTCCCAAATTTCCAGCTAAGTAGCCTCCTGTTTCAGGCAACCAATCTGTTAACCAAGCGGGAATCGATGCTGGATAGATATTAAACTTATTCGCAATGTTTTCACCATATTCATCTACCTCAAACCGGTAGATTTGATTGAGGCGGTTGAGATCAATCCAGTAGTATTCCCAGACATGATAATGTAATGCGCTGAGACGCTGTGTTACTGCCTTGAGATAGCGTTCTTCTTCTGGCAGCAGAAACTCTTGTGCAACTCGCAACCCTGCATAGAAAAGCACCTGAATCTCTAGGGGATGACCGTACACACCCATGCGTCGATCGATCATAAAAGCCCCATCCGGAACCAGCAGCGTAGGATAGAGCGAGAACCGATGCGCCAAACAAAGATCAAGAATGAGCTTGATTCCCGTTTGAAATTCGGGCTGATGTGCGAGTGCGACATCTCCGGTTGCTTGAACGTAAGCTCGAAGTAAAATCAGCCACCAGAGGCAAGAATCGGCTGGCGGCACTCGCGCGATCGCGGCTTCTCCAAAATCCGCCTCTAACCATTCTTTTCCATCTGCTTGAACGACTTTGAAACTTGCAGGCATCAATCCCGTTTCTGCCTCAAAGCAGTCCATTTCTTTCGGTCGGCTTTGCAAGTTCAGGGTTTCAATTAAGAAGTTCCGAACAATATCGGTTCGACCTTGCATCAGGAAAACCAAGGCAGAGGGGACAAAGTCGCGAATAAAACATTGATCGTAGTTCAGAGCATCGACTGTGGGATCTTGTGCCGCGATCGTGCCGATGGGCTGACCTCGGTAGTACAGAATCGACGTGTTGAGAAGTGCCATCGCCTCCTCGAAGTGGCGATCGGTGGATTGTTGAATGTTCATTGGAGGGTTGGCGCAATCAGTTCTAATTTGGACGGAGAAACGGCTTGATTAGCCTGAAGATTGACCGGGGTCGAACAATCTGTATCTGCACAGAGATGAATCAAGGTTGCAACTAGCCCTGTCCATCCCGTTTGATGATTAGCTCCAAGTCCTGCGCCAGTGTCGCCATTGAAATACTCATAAAACAGCAGTAAATCGCGCCAGTGCGGAGTGCGGAATTGTTCGTTGTGATGGTGAACGGGGCGATGATGATGTTCATCGGGCGAGAAAATGCGAATCAAACGCCGGGATAGTTCTGCTGAAACTTCTGCAAGTGTCATCCATTGCCCTGAACCCGTTGGACACTCAACTTTGAAGTCATCTCCTAGATAGTGGTGGAATTTCTGCAAGGATTCAATCAGTAAGAAATTCATCGGGAACCAAATTGGGCCGCGCCAGTTAGAATTTCCGCCGAACATTCCGCTGGTCGATTCCGCAGGCTCATAGCCGACTTGATGGACTTGCCCATCGACATGAAACGTATAGGGATGATCCGCATGGTACTTTGACACAGAGCGGATTCCATAGGAACTTAAGAACTCTGTTTCATCCAAAAGGCGTTGCAGAATGGGCTTAAGTCGTTGAATTGGACTGACGATCGCGAGCAACCGTCGTGCTTGTTCTCCCTCTGTTTCGAGTGCTGCAATATTACTTTGCAGATGCGGACGATTTTCGATGAACCAGTTAAACCGTTTCTTGAAGCTATGGAACTGCTCTAACATCGAGGGTTCTAAGATCTCAACGGCAAATAGGGGAACTAACCCTACCATCGATCGCACCTTCAAGCGATGCCAGTCATTGTTGGGCAGATGCAATACATCATAGTAAAACTGGTCTTCTTCGTCCCAGAGTGCAACACTGCTTTCCCCGATCTGATTCATCGCGTCCGCAATGTAGAGAAAATGCTCAAAGAACTTACTGGCAATGTCTTCGTAAGCGGGATTCGTTTTCGATAACTCTAATGCGATCGCGAGCATATTCAAACAATACATGCCCATCCAGCTTGTCCCGTCTGCTTGTTCAAGATAGCCTCCAGTGGGAAGTTCGGAACTGCGATCGAAGATCCCAATATTATCTAAACCCAAAAAGCCACCTTGAAAGACGTTGTTTCCGTTGTGGTCTTTCTGATTTACCCACCAGGTAAAGTTGAGCAAGAGTTTCTGGAAGACTCGTTCAAGAAAAGAAGTATCAGCGCGACCGTAGAGGACTTTCTCAATTTGGTAAACGCGCCAAGTTCCCCAAGCATGAACGGGTGGATTAACATCACTGAAATGCCATTCATACGCGGGAATTTGCCCGTTAGGGTGCATATACCATTCTCGCGTTAAGCGATCGAGTTGTCGCTTAGCAAAATCAGGATCAATCATAGCTAAAGGAACGCAGTGAAAAGCTAAATCCCAAGCCGCAAACCACGGAAACTCCCACTTATCCGGCATTGAAAGAATGTCATCGTTAAACAGATGAATCCAATCCCGATTTCGAGCAGCATGGCGATCAGGTTGCGGTTGTGCTGCATCACCTTGGAGCCAATCTTCGACGACGTAATGATAGTATTGCTTTGTCCAGAGTAGTCCTGCAAAGGCTTGACGCTGAATGTTTCGCGCATCGGCTGAGAAATGCTCCGGTGTAATCCGCTGATAGAATTCATCTGCTTCTTGTTGGCGTTGAGCAAAGATATCGGCAAATTCTGTGTTAAAGGGATCGACGAGGTTGGAATTGTTGGTTAGGCGTAGCTGAATCGTTTTGGTTTGTTGAGCTTCTAGCGTCAGTTTGTAATGGGCTGCAACTTTTGTGCCGATTTGCTCTGGATTGACCGCTTCAGTTTGATCCTGCACAATGTAGTCATGAATTCCGTCTTTAACATAGGGCGACGGATTTTGAAGCCCGAAGAGTCGATCGTAATTGGTTTCATTTTCTGTAAACAGTAGAGCATCAGCCGTTTGACAATAGAGCCAGCGATTTCCGAGGGTCGGGTGCGTTGCTTCTACGATATGAGTGGAGCGCTCTTTTTCACGTTGTGCTAAGCAGGGCTTTTGAGAATTTGGCTCCCATGACCAAGTGTTGCGAAACCAAAGCGTTGGAAGGAGATGGAGCGTTTTCGGCTCTGCGCCACGATTGCTTACAGTGACTTGGATCAGAATGTCTTCATCGGTTGCTTTGGCGTACTCGACATAGACATCAAAGTAACGGTTCTCGTTAAAGACTCCCGTATCTAGTAGCTCAAATTCTGGGTCATGATAGCCCCGCTGTTGATTCTCCTGCACGAGTTGATCGTAAGGAAAAGCAAGGTGAGGATACTTATAGAGATACTTCATGTAAGCATGACTCGGCGTATTGTCAAGGTAGAAGTAGCATTCTTTGACATCCTCGCCATGATTGCCTTCAGGACCGCTGAGTCCGAACAAGCGTTCCTTCAGAATCGGATCTGCTTCGTTCCAAAGCGCGATCGCAAAGCACAATCGCTGATGGTTATCGGAAATGCCAGCAATGCCATCTTCGCCCCATCGATAAGCTCGCGATCGCGCTTGGTCATGGGAAAAATGATTCCAAGCAGACCCATCTGAACTATAGTCCTCACGCACGGTTCCCCACTGACGCTCACTTAAGTAGGGACCCCATCTGCGCCAATACGCTGTGCGCTCTCGGTCTGCTTGTAACCGTTGTTCTTCTGCGGTCATCTTCTTATCTCCTTCTCATCTAAGCAGACCATGATTCGCGAAAATCGGCATAGAGCGTAAGTCCACCATCAATAAACAGGGTTTGCCCTGTGATGTAAGCTGCTTCCTCAGACGCAAGAAAAGCAACCGCAGCAGCCATTTCCTCAGAGGTTCCGGCACGACCCATTGGAATGTGGCTTTCCACGATCGCTTTTTGCTCTGAATCCTCTGTCCAAGCTTCATTGATTGGAGTAATCGTTGCCCCAGGCGCGATCGCATTGACTCGAATTCCGCGATCGGCATATTCCAGCGCTAAGGTTTTCGTCAGGTTTCCCATGCCGCCTTTACTCATCGAGTAAGTTAAATACGACGGTCGAGGAATGACTTCATGAACGCTAGAGATATTGATAATCGTGCCAGGTTGGTTGCGAGCAATGAAATGCTTAATCGCTTCTCGCGCACATAAAAATGCACCCCGTAAGTTAATCGATAGAATGCGATCGAACTCGTCAATCTCAATTTCGTGAGAGGGAGACTCCGTTTGCACCCCGGCATTGTTGATCAAAATATCCAAGCTGCCAAATTGATCAATGGTCGTGTTGATCATGTTGAGAATGTCTTCCTCTTTGGACACATCCCCTTGAATCAAAAGCGATTTGACTCCACAATCATTCACTTGACCACAAGCTTTTTGCAGTGCAATCTCCTCGGTCGTTTCAGCTTCCTCAACCGTCTTGCGATAGTTAATCGCAATGTTGCAGCCTTCTTGAGCGAGACGAATTGCAATCGCTTGTCCAATCCCGGAACTTGCTCCTGTAATGAGCGCATTCTTTCCAGCTAATCCTTTCATCACAAGTTTCCCTCTCACGCATCCGTTACAGATTCACGTTACAGATTGACATTGGGCGGTAAGATAATGCGATCGACAATATGCACCACGCCGTTTGATGCTTGTAAATCCGGTTGGATAACTCGCGCTTCATTCACCCGAACCTGCTGTCCATCCACTTGCACGTTGACTGAGTTCCCGGCTTGCGTTTGAACTTGACCTGGCTGCAATTGATTCGCGGTTAAGCTGCCCGGAACCACGTGGTAAGTCAGGATTTGGCGAAGTAACTGTCGATTCTCCTCTCGAAGCAGACGCTCACGAGTTTCAGCAGGGAGAGCTGCAAATGCTTGATCCGAGGGTGCAAATACGGTGTAAGGTCCACCTTCTCCTAATGTATTGCTCAAATCTGCTTCATTGATTACAGAAGAAAGTGTGCTGAGCGAAGGGTTGCTACCAATCAGATCCGTTACATTGCCAGCGTTTGCTTGTGTGCCTGGAGCCGGGGAACCTTGAGTACCCGGAGCCGGAGCAACCGGAGCAGTCGTCGCTTCGGGAGCAGGTTGCGTGGGTGCTTCTGCAGTGGGTTGTCCCCCACAAGCAGCAACGATCGGCATCAGAATCGCACCTAAAGCAGTTGCAGCAATTGTTTTTTTCAGTTGTTGTCTCATGAATATGTCTCCAAAAAATTGAGGTGAGAGTAGTGATTAAAGTGAGTGAGTGAGTGCAGTGAGTGAGTGAGTTTATTCTTTAAGATTAGCGGGAACATTTTCTGGAACTGTCCAGTAATAGATCACTCGCCCATCGACATTTTCAACACGTTCCGGTTTCCAATCGCCCATGTCAAAAGCGTGAGAAACAATGCGAGTACCAGGTTTGAGTTCACTGAGCAATTTCGGGCGTAACCGTAAATTGACTTCAGGAAGTAAGTAAAGGGTGACAACGGTCGCTTCTCGAAAATCTGTCTCGAATAAATCTTGCTCTCGAAACTCTACGCGATCGGTGACGTTTGCTTGTTGAGCATTTTGGTTGGCTTCTTGTACCCGTTGAGGATTGATATCGACTCCGATCGCTCGTTTTACATTAAATTGCCGAACGGCAGTAATCGGAATCCGACCATCTCCACTTCCCAAGTCATACACCACATCGTTGCTGTTCACATTTGCGATTTGTAGCATCCGATCGACCACAGCTTGAGGAGTCGGGACATAAGGAACATCTGGAGAGCGGGCTGGAGCTGGTGATTGGGGTGGTTGAGTCGTAGCAGGATTCGTTTGAGCATCGGCTTGAAAATCGCGCTGTTGAGTGCATCCTACACCCACTCCCACAACACTCAGCCCAATGACCAATCCAGCAAACAAACGTTTGAATTGCATAGTTCTAACTCCTAAGTTGTTTTATGAACGACGATGTTGAATCCGAGACCAATACAAAAACGGAATACCCAGAGCCACAACAATGATGCCAACGCTCGCACCTAAGCCTGTATAAACGAGGCTGGAGTACAGTAGATAGCTACAGACGGCACAAAATAACAGGGGTGTCACTGGGTAGAATGGCACGCGAAACGGCCGAAGACGATGCGGATCTTGCATTCTGAGCAGAACTAAGGAAATCCCACTCAGGAGAAAGAAGAACCAAAACACCGGAGCAGTGTAATCGACCATCGCTTCAAATCCATTGCGGGTGAAGGTTCCCATGAAGACAAGCAGCAGCGCGATCGCACCCTGAACTAAAAAACCGGTCATGGGAGTTCCTGCCTGAGACCGCCAGCGTCCTAGAAAGTTGAACAAAGCGACATCTTGCCCGAAAGCATAGTTCGTTCTCGCTCCCGTAAAAATTGAAGCATTCAACGAGCCTAACGCAGTCATCGCAATCAGCGCACTGATCAAAACGGCTCCTGGCTCCCCCAAGATTTGTCGCATCAAATCGGCTGCGATCGCTTGAGATTGTGCCATTCCCGACACACCCAATCCGCGCAAAAATGCCGCATTAATCAACACGTACAAAGCAGTGATAATGCCAATGCTCCAGAGCAGCGATCGCACAATATTCCGCTGAGGTCTTTGAATTTCCGCAGAGATATAAGCGGCTTCATTCCAACCCCCATAGGACAATAGGACAAACAGCATTGCTGATCCCCAGTTACTCGAAGCAACGATCGGTGCTGCTAACTGAGGTGAGGGGCGACCCAGCAATAATCCTAAAATAGTAATCGTTACTAATCCTAGAATCGTGATCATAGTCAGCCCATTCTGAATCCGTTTCCCTTGTCGAATGCCAATGATATTAAGGCTGGTGAGAAGTGCGATCGCACCGACAGCATAAATTGAAGATGACCCTGATCCTAAACTAAAGAGTTGAGACGCATAGTCACCAAAGATAAAGGCGAGTAAAGCAATTGATCCGGTTTGAATGACAGTCATGCGTGCCCAAGCAAACAGAAATGCGACATTCTGACCAAATGCCCGTTTCAGGTACTCATAGTTTCCTCCAACGTGCGGATAGGTTGTAGCTAGTTCGGCATAGCACAACGCTCCAACAAAGGAGACAGCCCCCCCAATTACCCAAGTCAGTAAGACAATAAAACCGTTACCGCTATTTGCAGCAACGAGCGCAGGAGTCTCGAAGATGCCTGCTCCAATCACAATACCAACAATAATGGCGATCGCATCTGAGAGTGTCAGGGTAGGTGACTTTAAATCTGCATGACTAGCAGATGAATTTAAGGAATAAGGTGTGTCCAGTTTAGTCACAAGTACCTCGTAGTTCCCAAAAAGTAATCGCGTCTTAAGTTCATTGATTTGAACAGGGTTTAGTTGAACTGGTTTAGTTGAACTGGTCTGCAATTCTCTGAATTACAGTTCCAGTTGAATTAAAGGTAATATTTGTCCCATCTGCACGAGTAATCGAATAGGCATCGAATACACTCGCCTGTGCATCTGGGACAACGACGACCGTTACAGGCTCATTCGGTCGTAGGTCGATCATCTCTCGCTTGTTCACAGTCAACAAACCAAGATTAGAATCGAGGCTAAACTGAGTTTCACGGACTTGATTAATACGTCCATGCACCATGACCAGAGGCACACTACGATTGACCTGAACGCTGGCATCCTGAGAGGATGGAGAGCGATTTGCAGGTGATGTTTGTGCAATAGTCGGAGATGCTGTGCCGATCAAAGCTGTGATGGACATCAGTAACCCAATTCGTTTCATGATTGTCTTCTCCAATGCAGCTTATGCCTGATTTATAAACCTCACAAGTCCGTAAAACGAACGATTAGAGGATAGAACTGCTTGAACTGCAAGCGATTGATTTCTTACTCTTAGCGTCGATACTAAAAGTGACGCAAAAGTGACAAACTTAATAAATTGATCATAATTTCTAACAATGTCTCTGAGATATCTCTAAAGGAGTAGTTGAAGGAAATACTATTTGTACATTGAAGCCATAGTAGTCAAAGGACTTTGCTAGAAAATCGACTGCCTTTAGATAGATATCAAGTTAGAGAAGATGAAAGTTATAAATTAGATAGAGGACTGGAGCGGAAGCACAATTTGGAATACTGAACCCTGTCCAACTGAACTTCGAGCGGTAATCGTTCCGCCATGTGCCGTAATAATTTGTTGGGCGATCGCAAGCCCTAACCCTGTTCCTCCTCGGTCTCTAGAGCGATCCTGATCGACCCGATAAAATCGCTCAAAAATATGCGGCAGGTGCTCGGCTGGAATTCCAATGCCCGTGTCTTCTACTTGTACGATCGCTTGACGAGATTGAACAAACAGCCTGAGAGTCACTGTTCCATCCGCAGGCGTATACTTACAGGCATTCGTGATCAGATTCGCGATCGCTTGCTTCAGGAGTTCTGGATCTGCATGAATCGTGACAGCGCGTTCGGGTAAGTCTAGACTCAACTGAACCCACTGAGCAACCGTCCGAATCGTCGATTCTTTGATCAGTTCTTGTAGGACGCGACCCAAATCTGTCGGGTGTAGGGCTTCATCAGTAATCCGACCAGAACGCCTTGCCAAAAAGAGCAGATTGCTAATTAAAACCGTCATTGATTTCGCAGTCGCAGCAATTTTTTCGAGGCGTTGATGCTTGCTTTCTCCCTTTTCCATTGGAGCGAGCAATCCAACTTGAGCGTTACTTAAAATTGCGGCAAGCGGGGTTCGGAGTTCGTGAGACGCATCTGCTGTAAATTTCTGCAAGTGATCATACGACTCCTGAATTGGTTGCATTGCCACGCCGCTTAATGCCCATGCTGTCACCACAATTACAATCAGGGCAATTTGAATCGAGATCAAAGATATCAGTAAATCTTGCTGTAATTCTCTTTGTAAGGGGGCAAGGGGAACTGCAACTTGCAAGTAGCCTAGCATTTGCCCTCGATATTGCACAGGCAGCGTAATCTGCCGTACTAACATCAGTTGATCAGCGCTTTGCACAACGCCATCGGCACCGCTCAAGAGTCCCGCATCAATCGTCAGCGTGTGTAACTCTGGAACATCTTCTAACATTGCAGGCGGCGAAGCAATTCCAAAAAACTGCTGTAATCGTCCTTGTGGGTCATACCATCGTGCATACACGGCATCACTTCCAGGGGGCAACGGCGACTCTCCTAGAAACGGAACATTTCTGAAGTCAATTTGGCGGTGTCCGTCTCGCTGCTTGTACTGTACTGTCGCGGCAACGACCTGAGCCTTCTTATACAGCAGTTGATCGAGATACTTCAAGCGCTCGATCGCAGTCAGATAATAGCGAGTAACCGCAAAGACCATCAGAATACTTCCCATTGAAAGCATAAACCAACGAGAAAGATTCCGACGGCTGCGCGTGAACATAAACGGATCACCCTCCTATACTTTCGGACTCAGACGATAGCCCATGCCATAAACGGTTTCAATCCAGTCTGCAACTTCAAGGGATTCTAAACGTTGCCGGAGTCGCCGCACAAGGGCAGTGATTGCGTTACTCTCTGGTTCATCACCCCACTCCCATAACGCGTGCTCTAACTGATCTCGACTCAGAACTTGACGCGGATGACGCATGAGATATTCTAGCAGTTGAAATTCTCGGGTTGAAAGTTGAATAGCGCGATCGTGACGTTCTATGGAGAGCGTGGTTAAGTTAAGCATGAGGTCTTCGATTTGAAGCGTTTCCCCTTGCCACAGTGGAGAGCGTCTGCCCAATGCCCGAACTCGTGCTAGCAATTCAAACACATCAACAGGCTTAACGAGATAATCATCGGCTCCCGCATCTAAGCCAGTAATTTTATCGCTCGTCGTGTCTTTTGCCGTGAGGATGAGCACAGGTGAAGTTTTTCCCGCACTGCGGTAGCCCAGACAGAGATCAATTCCACTCACCTCGGGCAGCATCCAATCCAGAATGAGCAGATCATAGTGACGCTGCGACAAAATCCACTGCGCGATTTCGCCGTTCTGCACCGCATCAACAATATGCCCAACCTCTGATAGTGCGGTATGGAGGGGTTCGAGTTGTTCAGGATCATCTTCAACGAGCAGAATTCGCATTGCTGAATAAAAATACGACTCTTTCAAATTAGAGAGTTCCAGGCTGACAAACTTCCTGCTCTGGCAAGATTTCAAATCTATCTCCAGGGATTACGCTAGCTCACGGTCTAGAGAAGGTGGTTATGAAACGGCTCCGGCGAGTCATTCGGCAGGTTAAATCGATCGGCGCAGAATTTTGGCTGGTGCTGGCACTGGCTGGCATTCTGTTCTGGCTGACGGGAAGTGCGATCGCGTCTCAAGTGTTGTACAGCTCTTATACGAGTCCAACTCAGCTTCAAGCCGATACGCAGTTGGAAATGAAGCTATCTGTCACAATTTTGGTGATTCATGCCGAGATTGATCAGCGCCGTAAAGCAACCGCAGTCTCGATTAAAACGACTGATTCTAATCTGAAAAAATTAGAATACGAGTTCCCGATGACTGAATCGAGACAAATTGAATCTATGATCGCAGAGGAAATTGGGATACCGATTCAAGAGGTCAGAAAGCTCGTGCGCTATCGAATCGTCAATTAATGCAGCGTCTTGTGTATGTTTTTGGCGCATAACAATACTTTCAGCGATTGTCCATAAGACTGATTTGTTTAATTCTTTGATACAGTCATGTTGCGGTAGGGAGCCATCCAATATCCAGCAATTTTTTTAACTTTTCCCTGTTTCTCTAAGCGTTGACCAAATTGCTCAATTTCTTCAGGAAACGACTCTAGCCAGTCGCGCTCAACGAGATAGATTATAGGCGAGGCAAGTACTGCTTGAACACAACGCCCGCACCGAAAAAAACTTTGGTCATGAGGTGTGCAGCTTGTTTGCTCCGGAGCCACAATGCACATGAGATAAGATGCCCAATACTCTCCGATAAAGCCAGCTTGCCCTAGTGTCGCAATGGGTTGAAGCATGGAAAAGCGAGATTGTGGTTTCTCAAGCGCAAACACATATTCAGGTAAACTCAAACTTCCAAGCAGCGCTGTTAGAACTAACAAGGTCGTGACTCGGCGCAAAGCATTTTTGCGGATGAGTTCTGGAGAGCGAAGATTATCGAAAACGATTAATGCTGATAGCCAGAGAAAAATGTAAATTCCAATAAAGTAGCGAGGAGGCGTAGATTGAATCAACGTCCAACGCGACAGCAAAATTAAAAAGAAACTTCCGATCGCGCTTCCCAGAAAAAAAGGAATCCAGTAAGTCCGGTTGGTAAACACTGGAGTATGACGGGCTTGGAACCAATAATAAGCAAGAACAAAGACCAGCCCAAGAACTGCGATCTCATAGAGACTCAAGAAAGGATTGCCGACTTGGAAAAGGAATGTATGACTTACCGCAACCAATATCGATCGAACAATATCAGCAATAACATCTAATCCATTAATTGCAAGAATTCCATAATTCTCATCTTGTTGTGAAGCAGTCGATTTTGCATAAACCAGAAATGCACTGCCTAACAGCAATGTCACAAAGGTGCAAATGACGATTGAACTTGTCCGGAGTAGTTTTAAGGTTGCATCTTGAGATTGATGGGCGAGCGTCTCTCCGACAAATCTGTTTTGCTTGTTTGACTTGCGATACCGTTGTAGAAACGTTGACACCACTAAAATTGCTGCCAGCCCTTTAGGCACTAATGAAAGATCAGACACCCAGACACTCAGAATCAGACTCACAAGAGCCACGAAACTCAAAACATTTTTTTTAATCGTGTTCGATTCTGGGGACGTGATGAGTTGATCCGCAGAGACAAGTGCAATTCCGAGTAAAGCAAATTGCGGCGCATACGGATGAGCAACTTCAACCAACTTTAGAAAAGGCTGAGGAGGTAAAAAACAAATCAGCGCAAAAACAACTTTTGTAATCGGCTTTCTGAACAAACGAATGAAACAGAAAAAACTAATAGCGAGAAACCCATATTGAACATAAGAAACGACTTCAAGCGGAGAGAAAGGCGAAATCTTCAGCAGCCAATGACTAACGATCGGGAGCAAACTGCCTAATCGACTTTGCCCCCAATAGTAGAGATCTTCGGGAAGTTGTAGATCATATGCCATCATCACATGGACAGCTTGATCCGCGTCAAAATCAGGTGCTAGAAAACCAGCAAATGCCCGAAATGACAAGATAAAAATCAGTACGATGAACATGTTCAATAGTACTGAATTAAAGCTAAATCTAGCCATTGTGATTTGATAGGTACTTGAACTTGAGTAGAGTAGCTAAACAGGAGAGTAGTCAAACGGCAAAGTCTTGCTATCAAGTCGATCGGCGCGATTGACAGGCATTCAACCCGGAGTGCTATGTTGGTCAAGCACGCAGTTCTAGGTTTTTCAGTGCAGTGCGATTTTGATCAGTTGTCGGACGGTTCTGAATCCAAGCGAAAAAAGCAGCCGTACCGAGTAGAACAAGCGTCAAAAAACCGACCAGTTGAAGCATGATACTGTAACGCATGATCTTTGTTTCTCCGTTGATTCAGGCTAGGTTGTAATGCTCTAAATGCACATTGGTCACAGGAACATTGAGTTCGTGCAGGGCACGCTCTACTTGATCCATCATTTTGGGCGAAGCACAAGTGAAATAGTGCCGAGTGCCTCGACGTTTGGGGATATAGCGATCGAGCAATTCTTGATCCACATATCCGGTCTCTCCTTCCCAATCTTCTGGTGGTTCACGCAGCACATGAATGATCGTGAGATCTAATCTTGTTTTGAGTTCTTCGATCGCTTCACGGTAGGTAATTCCATCCCAAGTTTTATTGCCATAGATCAGGGTATAGGGGCGATCGTCTCCTCGCTCTGCTGCTGTGACCAACATACTCATCATCGGGGTGATGCCAATGCCGCCAGCAATCAACACAAATCCAGCCGCATCTTCATAGCGATCCGTTGTAAACACGCCATAAGGCCCATCCAGATATGCTTTTGTTCCGGGTTGATAGTCCCTGATGCGACTGGTAAAATCTCCCACGGCTTTAATGCCAAACTCTAATCGCTCCGGGTGTTCTCCACTTGACGACAACGAAAAGGGATGTTCCCGCATACTAAACGGGGTAATGTTCAGGGTAATCCAAGCAAACTGACCGGGCTGAAACCGGAAACCATCATGGCCCACAGGGCGAAGGGCAAGTGTCCAAACATCGCCGCGCTCTGGCTTGACTTCTTCAACAAGAAACGGTTTTTTCGTCATCAACCAGGGTTTAACCAGGCGAATGTAAACAATTAACCAAATCGCGACAAGTGCGATCGCTGACCACAAGACCGATTTCCAAAACAATCCCAGATAGTTCCCGACCCCCAAGGCGTGTCCCAGTCCTAATCCCACCGCTAACACTGACAAAATCGAATGGGACAAGCGCCAAGGTTCATAGGGAATCTTGAGTGGTTTGCGCCAAATTGTAGTCACAATCATCGTCATAAATGCCAGAGTTGCTAAGACTGCCAGTTGCGCCCGCAACGGAGCTACTGGAAAATTTAGCAACTCAATGGTATTCGGCTGCGCCCAAAACAGAATCAGCGGATGCACCAACACCATCACAAAAGCAACAAACGAGGTATAACGATGAAACGACAAAATCAAATCAATCCCGTAAGAGGCTTCAATTCGATTGATTCGGGCTGTCAGTGCAAATTGTAGCGCCATCAGTGCTAAGCCAATGAAGCCAAGCGCTACCGAGAAGTCAAGCCAAAACCCTCGCCCCGCTGGCGGCGAATAGATGAGCAGAACAAATAGAGGGAGAATCGTAAAGAACAGAAATGCAATGATCCAACCGAGCGCAACTACGATCGGGCTGTGCATCAATAAGCTTCGCATTCTTAACTCCTTGCCTGCTGTTGTGAAGCCGCTTGGAATCGGCGATTAATCTCGTTCCAGTTGACGACATTCCACCAGTTGTTCAGATAGTCGGCTCGGCGATTTTGGTAGCGGAGATAGTAAGCATGTTCCCAAACATCGTTGCCCATGATGGGATAGTTGCCTTCCATCATGGGATTATCTTGATTCGCGGTTGAGACGATTTGAAGTTGTCCTTGAGCATTCCGCACCAGCCAAACCCACCCGCTTCCAAAGCGATCGCCCCCCGCTTCATTAAACTGTTTACGGAAACTTTCAAAATTCCCAAAGGTTTGATTGATGGCTTGAGCGATCGCTCCTGTGGGTTGTCCGCCGCCGTCTGGACTCATGATCTGCCAGAAAATCGTGTGGTTGAGATGCCCTCCTGCGTTGTTGCGGATCGTGTTGCGAATATTTTCAGGAACCGCATTAAGGTCGCGCAGCATCGCTTCAATACTCAGATTTTGCAAGTTTGGCTGATCTTTGAGCGCAGTATTGAGATTGTCTACATAGGTTTGGTGATGTCGATCGTGGTGAATTCGCATCGTTTCAGCGTCGATCGCTTTACTTAATGCACCTGCATCATAGGGCAAGGGTGGCAGTTGAGCAGGAGAAGCAGTTAAGGGACGATCGACATAGGCAACTGGAGTCGAAACTGTGGGTGACGCAGTTGGACTCTGGGCTGGAGTTTGCTGAGTGGAAGCTTGGGGCTGGCACGCAACAAAGAAACCTAAAATCAAGGTAAGAAATAAAGTAATCGGATGCTGTAGGAATTTTCGCATAGATACAGATCTCCTAAAATTATGGCAATCTAAATAAAAGACAGAAAGATCGAATTGATGATTGATAAAGCAATCGAGCCAAGCAAAGCACTCCAAAAACCATAGCGCAATTGGAATCCCTCAACGATCTCTGCCGCAATGCTAAAAATGATTGCATTCAGGACAAATACAAATAACCCGAACGTAATAATAATTAGGGGGAGTCCAAAGAGCAATAGGATGGGTCGTAGGAACGCATTCAGCACTCCGAAAACAACTGCCGTGAGCGCAGCTTTTCCAAATCCATCAATCTCAACACCGATAGGTAGTCTGGAAATCATGAGAAAGCTCACAGTCGTCACAAGCCAAGTCAAGAGAATGCTACCCATTGCAACCTCCTCATATTTCAAATCCCGCTACTTCAACAGTTCAATGAGATTGTGACTCAAAAGTGACAAGTTCTTAAAACGAATCGCGCGATCGCAGCATTGAAGTCTCGATCGCGCGATTTGCTCCTCAGCAGAATTCAGAGCATTTGCCCCAATCAGCAAATCCCATTCAGAGGACAGACGAAACATTGTCACTTTCTTGTCATGTTTTGATAGCAACTATTAGAGGTAAGGCTAGAGATAAAGCAACTCTCACGCCCATAACTCATGCTTTCCCATTCATTGAGCAACGCAAACGATGCTGTCAACCCGATCTTCTCGCTCTCAGAGATTGACTCGTAGACAGTTTACAACGCTTTCTACGATGAGCTTTCTAAGCCTTATGGCATCTGGTGCAGGGGCTGTTGTGGCATACCCACAGCTTAAGCATCTCATGCGAATGAGCCATTCATTCAAATTAGGAACAACGTTCAGCCAGCTTCAGTGTGAGTATCTCAACCTAGACTATCAAGAAACATTCCGCCAGATCTGTGATCTGGGGTTCCACCGAATCCGCCTTTGTAGCTATTGGAATGAAGTCGAGCCGATCGAAAATCAGTATGACTTTAGCGTTCTCGATTGGCTTTTAGAAGAAAGCGATCAACGTGGGTTAGAAGTGATCCTGACAGTGGGTATGAAAGCCCCAAGATGGCCTGAATTCCATTTTCCACACTGGTTAGAAGTCCAGCAAGATACTCGAAATACAACCCAACCCATAGATGATAATCGGGAGATCGCAGAGCGCACTCTTCGCTTTGTCGATCGCGTCATCCATCATACTCGTACAGCTCAGAGTGTGCGCTATTGGCAAGTTGAAAATGAGCCGTTTGCGCGAATGGAGATTACAGGCGATCGCTTTCTCAGCCCTGAGTTTATGCGACAGGAGGTAGAGTTGGTGAGAAGTTTAGCTCTGCCTCAGCAAAAAGTGGTGCTAACCAATGCCATCGGTCTTCCGACCTACATTGAGGAAGATGAGCAGGCATTTCAAAATAGCTTAGCCTTAGCAGATGCGATCGGGATTAATGTATATACAAGAGTTCCCGATGGTCATGATGGCTACCTAGAACCAGGTGAATCCTATTGGGAGAAACTCAAAGACTGGCAGGAAGTGATGAGACGGAATCGCATAGAAGCATGGATTGCGGAAGCTCAAGCTGAACCTTGGGAACCGAATCAATTGGTTGCAATGAATGATATTCACTACCCTAGTGCATCTCCAGAGCGTATAACCGAACTTATCAGTATGGTGAAGAATCTTGGTTATCGCACAGTGATGCTTTGGGGCTGTGAGTATTGGTATTGGCATCAGCGAAACGGGCGAGATCATTGGTGGCAGGCTATTCAAAACCTTGTCGAGGTCTAGCGGACAGCACACACTGAACTATCACGTCTACAGAATTTAAATCCGTCCCCGTCGATAAGTTGTTTTTTGCAGATGTTGCGACATCCCTACAGATAGAGGATATTTTTGACTTTATTGTGCAAGCTCTAACTCAAAGTCAATCGAACCATTATGAATGAGCCAAATCGTCAATCCTTTTGGGACAATCTCACGAACACGAAGTTAATTCGCTATGTACTACTCTTTGCATTGGCATGGGCAGTGGTTCAAGTTCTCGCTTATTTTGAGACGGTTATTATTATTTTTGTATTTGCTGCTATTTTTGCGTTTCTGCTCAACTTTCCTGTGCGGTGGGCATCACGAATCATGCCAAGGGGAGTGGCAACCGTTCTGGTTTTCCTGCTTAGCTTGTTGCTCATTGGTGGGATTGTAGTAACATTGGGAATTGCTGCATTCTCGCAGGCACAACAGTTGGTTGAACAAGCACCCCAACTCTTGAATAGTGTGACCGAACTTCTGGGTAATCTGCAAAGCCTGCTGCAACGGTGGAATCTCAATGTAGATTTCAGTGAGTTAGAAGGACAATTACGAAATGGAGCACTCTCAACGTTAGGGCTAGGCTTTACAACTGTGCAGAATGTACTCGCCAATGCCCTCGATTTGATTGTGATTGCGGTGGTTGCATTCTTCATGCTCTTGGATGGCAAGCGCCTCTGGGACTTAATTCTCCGAATTTTTCCGAGAGGAATGCGCGATCGCATAACTATTGCTGTGCGAAAAAACTTTCTTGGTTTTTTCTGGGGACGGTTTTTACTGTCTGTCTTCTTTGGGATTTCGGTTTACATTGTGTTTATTTTACTAGGTGTGCCCTATGCTTTGGGATTAGCCGCGATCGCGGGAGTCTTCGATCTCATTCCGGGGATTGGCGCAACGCTTGGGATTACTTTAATTTCGCTGATTATTTTGCCTCAAGGAATTGGATTAGCACTCACGGTATTAGTTAGTTGCATTCTACTCCAGCAGGTCGAAGAGAACATATTGATGCCACGCATCATGCAGGGATCAATCAATATGAATCCTGTGGTGATGTTCTTTGCTCTATTAGTGGGTGCAAGAGTCGCAGGGTTAGTGGGTGTATTTTTATCGATTCCGATCGCGGGAGTGTTGATTAGCTTATTTGAAGTGGAAGAAATGCAGGGAAAGCAGGATTAGCGTCCCGTCGGTTGTTGCCAGCGATCGAGAATATCCTTGAAAAGCACTTCCTCGATGCAGGTTTTGACGACAACCGCGAGCGGGAGCGCCATGACTAAGCCTAATGCACCGAAGACAGTTGTGAAGAAGAATTGAGCCGTCAACGTAATTGCAGGAAGAAGGGCAACTTGATTTGCCATGACTGTCGGCGTGAGCCAATAGCTCTCAATGTTTTGAATCAAAATGTATAGAGCTAATACAGCAACAGCTTTCCAGGGTTCATCTAGGAATGCGATCGCGATGGGAAAAATTGCACTCAACGTCGGTCCAACGTTGGGAATAAAGTTGAGGATACCAGCCAAGACTGCATGAGCAAGAACTAACGGAACTTGTAAAATCCATAGACCAATTGCACTCAACACTCCGATAAACATCATTTCGATCAGAGCGCCTTTTGTCCAATTTTCGAGTCCGGTCGCACAACGTGTTAACACTTCATCGACACGAGATCGATAGAAAGCTGGAAAACACCGGATAAATGCGTGACGATAGGGTTGAGGATTGATGAGCAACATTAACGTAAGGATCAATACAATAAACAGTTCAAACACCGCGCTAATCGAGTTTGCAAAGAAGATAATTGCCTGTCTCGATAAATTGGCGACAAACGGCTGAAGTCGCGTCATGATCCAGTCAAAATTTGGGATATTCGGAAAGTAGGGATCTAAAATTTGGTTCTCAATCCAATTGATGCCTTGCTGAATTGCAGACAGTGCACTGGGAAAGGTAGTAATTAATTCAGCAAGCTGCGCGATTAAATTCGGGACAATCAGTACAAGTGCTACTAGTGCTAATATCAGCAAAGTCACCAGTGTCAGCAAAATTGCCCATCCTCGCTTGAGTCGAAACCGCTGCAATTGACGCACAACGCCATTCAGTGCAGTCGCAAGCACGATCGCGGTAAATCCTAGTAGTAAGAGTTGCCGAACCTGCCAAACAATGTAAAGTGCAGCAACCAGCACAATTAATCCAAGCCATTGCCCAATTTTCATAACAGATAGTTCTAGAGGATGTTCTTTGATATGGGCATCAATTCTGATTCTTGATTGATGTATGAATAGATGATTGAAGCAGAAGAATTAACCATGCTATAGACAGAGATTGAGTTTAGAAAGGACAACAGCAAACTATTTTTCATGATGCAGCTTGTCATTTCTGTGTCACATTTGCAGAACATGCTCAGGGTGGGCGCTGATGCTAACAAACAAATGATTAAGTTAGATTGTGGCTTCTCTAAATCGACAGAAGTAAGCTATGTGATGAATTGTAATTCAAGACTGCAACCTTAACTTGAAGTTGAGCATTTTATCCCTAGCTCTCGGTCTTGTAACTCAATGGTGTTATGTGAATCCGTTGGTATATGCAAGCTCGATATTCACTTTGATGAGGAGAAGGAACTTATGGATTGGCAGAGCCTTTGGCACTGGCTTTATATTGTGGGAATGTCGATTGGAGCGATCTATTTTGCACTGTTAGGTCGGAATCCTCGTGGTCTTCCAAAACTAGAATACTTTGTAGCAACTTTCATTCCGATCTGGTCGGGCTTGATGTATCTGCTCATGGTGCTCCCCACGAGCGGAGATGGTTTAGAACTAGGAAAGATTGCGATCGCAGGTCAGACGACTCATTTTGCTCGCTATGCCGATTGGATTGTAACAACACCGCTTCTGTTGTTGTCACTCTCCTGGACAGCAATGCACCGCCATCAATCGAAAGATTGGACGTTGACTTTTTCCTTAATGGCAACCCAAGTGATTGTGATTGTCAGTGGGTTAATTGCTGATCTTTCAGATGTTCCTTGGGTGCGGTATTTGTGGTATTCAATCGGCTGTGTTGCATTTCTAATCGTGCTTTGGGGGATTTGGGGTCCCTTGCGTGAGAAGACGAGAGGGGATGCAGAGCTATCTAGCTTTTATAAGGGGCTAACGACATTCTTTACGATTACTTGGATTTGCTATCCACTGATTTGGATTAGCGGTCCTTCTGGGTTACGCTTGTTTGATCAGAATGTTGATACCTTTCTGTTTTGCTTAGTGCCTTTTTTCTCGAAAGTGGTGTTTAGCTTTCTTGACTTAAATGGGTTACGGAGCTTAGGACATCGAGAAGAGCAGAGTGCCGAAGAGCGGTTTGTGAGCAGTACGATGCGGTTCATAAATTCTTTCTCTCTCAAGCAGTCCAGACGATCCCGTAGAAGACCGCCAGTCTTTCCGGGAAGCCTGCCATAAGTTCAAGAATTTCACCCATTTTATTGTTTTGTTGTTTCCAGAATTGATGTTTTGGATGTTTTTCACTCAACCTCATGGAGAAATTATGAATAAGATTTTTGCACTGTTAGTCGCATTGATTGGTTTGTCGGCTGTTCTGGGTGCCTGTGAACCAGCTGGAACTGGAGGAACGGGTACTGGAACAACAGAGTCGCCAGCAGCTTCTCCAACCGTGTCTCCAACGGTCAGTCCGACAACCTCTCCAACTGTGTCTCCAACTGCCAGCCCGACGACCTCTCCAACGACTTCGCCTTAATTTCGTGAAGTTCAGCGATCGCTGCCGAGATCCCTCTATCCGGCAGCGATTCGCATAGAACAAAGCCCTGAGATTCAAGAGTTACTAAGACACAAGACCTGTGGACAAATTCTCATACTACCCGACCGGATTCATAGGGGTTGATCAACAATCCAATCACGACAGATGAACCTAGAAAAGCAAATCGTTTTTCGATCGAGCCGTTTGAGGTTTTGGGTCAAATTGAATTGATGGCAAAACTTGTATTTATAAGCGTTATGCAGAATAATCCCGCAATTTCAGAAGAATTCAGATGACTCAGATAAAACTTGTTACAACTCAAGCAAGCCAAGCTTCTCCAGAACCAATTAATCCACTGCCTCCGGATGTTGTACCCAATTCTAGTCTTGGTGTAATCCATCTTCTAGGATTTATCATGATATGGGGAATAGCACTCTGGTCAGTCGTGAAAGGTAGAAAGGAATCTAGAGCGCGAATTCATTCGCCAGAAAGCAATATTCCTTGTCAAAACTGCCAATTTTTTCATGATAACTACTATTTCAAATGTGCCGTAAACCCTTTGATCGTGATGACTCAATCCGCGATCGAGTGTTCTGATTATTGCCCATCTGAAAAAGCATTGAAGATGCAACAGAGAGCTTTTTCTAGGCGGCACTTACCGTAACACGATCGATGTAAAACTGTTAGAAGAATGTCAGCAATCTGTCTGACTCATTCATGCTATTTCATTGGGTCACGCTCCTCCCGAAATCCCCCCGATTTCCTTCCGAATTATTCATTGCGAGGCGCTATAGTAAAGCCGTTTGACCTACGGATTCAAGTGTATTCAAGTGTAATGTGCTCATGTTTGGGCTTCTCGATTCAAGATGAATTGAATCGGAATCGATTACTTGATTGATATTAGGAGAGCCAAAATAGCTCAATAGCCCAAGATAGCTCAATAGCAATGGAGAACAAGTGCCTAGTCGTGATCCGTTCCCAAACTGCATTGAAAAAAGGTCAAACCACTATTTTTCAGAAATAGGAAGCTACCGTGACTCAATTTCCACCCAATCTCACCCGACAAGAGTTAAGGGAGTGGGTACGATCGCAACTGCAACCGCTGTTGGAGCAAAAGGACTTCCAGGCAGCCAAAGCACTCCTCGTTCCCATTCAGCCTGTTGATATTGCAGACGCGATCGAGGATCTTCCATCGGTCATGCAAGCGATCGCATTTCGGTTGTTGTCAAAAGATGAAGCAATCGAAGTTTATGAGTATCTGGATCCCGCGATTCAAGAAGCACTCCTGGAAGATTTTAAGCGACCCGATGTTTTAGAAGTGGTTGATGGGATGTCGCCAGATGATCGGGTGCGATTGTTTGATGAGCTTCCAGCAAAAGTGGTGCGACAACTTTTTTATCACCTCAGTGCTGAAGAACGCGATGCAACGGCGCTGCTGTTGGGCTATCCAGCTAATACTGCGGGGCGAATGATGACCCCAGAGTATGTCTCCCTCAAGGAGTCCTGGACTGTCGCTCAGGCACTCGAACGCATTCGCCAAGTCGCTCGATCAACAGAGACAATCTACTATCTCTATATCACTGATATCAGTCGGCGTTTGAACGGGATTCTCTCACTGCGAGACTTGCTGACTGCTGATTTGGAAGTGCTCATCAGCCAGATTATGAACCGAGAAGTAGTCAGGGTCGAGACGAATACCGATCAAGAAGAGGTAGCGCGAATCATTCAGGACTATGATTTAATTGCGCTTCCCGTTGTCGATCGTGAGCAGCGTCTCGTGGGAATTGTGACCGTCGATGATGTCCTAGATGTATTAGAAGAGGAAACGACGGAAGATATTTACACATTAGGCGGCTTGCAATCGGATGGTGATGATTATTTTCGTGCTAATCTTTTCACGATTGCCCGAAAACGTGTGGTCTGGTTGTTAGTTCTTTTAGTCACGAATACTGCAACCAGCGCTGTGATTCGCAGTCAGGAAGATGTGTTAGAGCGGGTGGTTGCACTAGCAGCATTTATTCCATTGTTGATTGATACGGGTGGTAATGTTGGGTCACAATCGTCTACGGTGATTATCCGGGGATTGAACACTGATAATGATCAACTCCGGAACCGCTTGAGTGTGATTCGACGAGAAGCGATCGCAGGCAGCATTCTAGGAGCAATGTTAGGTGTGATTGTGACCGTGTGGGCTTATTTCTTGCAAGGAGATATAGGAGTCGCGCTTGCTGTCGGGATTAGTTTATTTGCGATATCATTGATTGCCTCGATCGCAGGTTCGGGTCTACCGTTTTTGTTTCAAGCATTCAAACTTGACCCCGCCTTGATGTCTGCTCCGTTCATTACAACAGCAGTAGATGTATTCGGCGTATTAATTTACCTCAATGTTGCACGGTGGATTCTACGTATTTGAACAGGGCAGTCTCTTGAAAACAGAGCGTTCTTCAAATTTACTGCAAGTTTTTTAGGCTCATTTCCCCCCGACATCCCCCCGATTTCCCTCCGATATCTTAACGCTTATTTGGTAGAGTCCTCAGGCGATATGACCTTGGAAAAACCAGGAACCATCGATATTACGGTTAAAAGCGGAGGCAAGATGATCGAGGTTTATTATTTAGACCACATCGTTAAAGCTGTTTCTCATGATGGAGGATGGCAGGTCTATGTGAACGATCCAACTCCTAAGCCAATGCGAGTTTATACTTCTTCTGCTGTCTATGCAACTGCTGAAGAAGCAATGGGTTCTGGAAAAGAATTTGTGCGCCGACAAGCTGCTTTATCCTTGATTTTGAGGTTTCTGGATGAATGGCGAGTGTCGGAGAAAATTAGTGATGCAGAGTTAGATGCACTCTCTGCTTCGCTCTGCTTTTTCTGTTGTTTTCAAGATTCCTACTCACCGAAAAATTATTGGTATCAGTAATAGCTTTCAACCCGAACTCTCAGCTAATGTGAGTTCGGGATATTCGAGTGATCTTTTTTCAGCGATCGTACCAAAACCTTCAATCAAGCGGTGGAACGCACTCATTTAAAGGTTACAGTGAGTTAACGTTGAAATGCTCTGTGCAGTGAGGGCGAGTCAAACCCTCCGCGCAAGATTTCTTGTTGCTGATGATTAGAAGCGATCATTATGAGATCTGTAAGGGAGAAGTTCATTCAATATCTTTCATCCTTTTTTGCCGATGATACCTATGTGAGGTCGATTCGGCGCTTTGAAAAATTTGTTTCAAAAGTGCTTTCAGCCGCTATGCTGATTGTGATATCTGTCGCATTACTGGATCTGATTCTGATTTTAGCTAGAGATTTATTACAGGAGCCATTCGGATTTTTCAATCGGGCATTAATTGATATTTTTGGATTATTTCTCAATATCCTCATTGCGCTAGAACTGCTTGAAAATATCACGGTCTACTTACAAGAAAACACAGTTCGACTAGAACTCGTGATTGCAACGTCGCTGATTGCGATCGCGCGCAAAATTATTATCTTTGATTTTAGTAAGTTTAGTGATTCAGAACTCATTGCTTTAGGCATTGCGATTTTTGCCCTTGCACTGAGCTATTGGTTAATCAAACGCCTCAATTCTCAATTGCGATCGCCCTAACTCCGGTAGTTAATGTACATCCCGCCGAGATATCACGCAGTGATTGTGATCCCTGAAATCAAGATATGGACATCACACGAGAGTAGAGCGAATAAGTCCTAAACATCACATTTATACAGAATCTATTTCAGATGCGTGTTGCATCAGAGGAGCGAGTTCTTGATTGAGTTGACCCGATTGAACTAGCTCGGCATAAGTTTCGGCTTCCACTGCTAAAAGTTCTTCGCGGAGTTGGTCATTTGCAAAGCCGTTGAGACTCGGATACTCAGACTGAAGTTGCGCTGCTTCTTGGCTGAGTCGCTCGATTTCTCCTTTCACAAGAGCCTCTTGGTAACAATAGAATTCTGGCTCAATGCCTGGACGTTGTTGGACTTGGTGCAGGTGATCTAACACTCGATTCATCGCAGTTAACCGGGCAATTACCTCAGCATATTGCTGGCGGAGTGGCTGATCGCCGAGCAGTTTCAGAACTTCTAGCAAGGGTTTGATTGTTAAACCTTGAACCAGCAAAGTAAAGAGAACCACGCCAAACACCACAGCGATGATCTCTTCTCGCTCCGGTAAGACAATCGGAACGCTCAAGGCAAGTGCGATCGCAACTGATCCCCGTAAGCCGCCCCACCATAACAAGGTTTGCTCTCGCATCGAGATATCTGTGGTTGTGAGGGCATTACTCAACCGTCCTAAACCATACACTGTAATCGCCCGCGCCAAAATCATTCCGAGAATCGTGACAACGATCGTTTTCCAACTGTCGTCTAGGATGGCAAAGCGGATCTGATCCCCAATTAGCAAAAACACGATCGAGTTGACAAAAAAGGCAAGGAACTCCCAAAACTCGGTCACAATAATCCGAGTCCGGGGATTCATGCCAATGCGTGACCCAAAGTTCCCCAAAACCAGTCCGACAACAACGACTGCAATTACACCAGAGCCACCTAAATCTTCTGCAATCAGATAGGTTGCATAGGCAGAAACCAGCGTCAGGGATTGCTCGACAAGCGGTAGATCAAATCGCTGGGTGAGATAAGAAATGCTAAATCCAATCAAAGTCCCAACTGCAACGCCCACTCCAACGACGACAAAAAACTGCCCCAGAATCGATTGGAGTGACAAAGTTGCAGTTCCTAGGGGTAATCCAACTAACAGACTAAAGGCAACGACTGCCATCCCATCATTGAATAGGCTTTCGCCTTCCATCACTGTAGATAAGCGTTTGTCTACTCCCAATTCTCGAAAAAGAGCAATCACTGAAACCGGATCAGTGGCAGATAAACTTGCTCCAATTAACAATGCTGTCGTAAGTGGCAGGCTCACGAGGTAATGTAAGCCAAAGGCAACGCCTAGAATGGAAATGACTACGCCCAAGATGGCATACAGCGCGATCGGGATCCACTGCTGTTTTAGCTCTGTCCATCTCAGATTCCATGCTGCTTCAAACAGAAGTGGGGGTAAAAAGATCGAGAGAATTAATTCCGGAGAAAGATTGACGAGGCGAACATCAACAAATGCTAACCCTAGCCCCACAATCACCAACAGCAGCGTATAGGGAATTCGGCGAAACCAGCCAAAGAACTGAGGGAGAGTTGCTACACTGAGAGACACAGCGAGAACCAGTAAAAAAGGTTTGAGGTTACTTTCGATCGTTGCCTCTGCAATCAATGTTGTTAGCATGAGATGTTCCATACAATTCAGAGCTTATCCTTTCTAGTAACGCGCTTTTAGATCATTGAGAGAATTACCTTAAGCGGAATCTTGCAGCTTAGCGTGGGGAATTTGAATCGTAAAAGTTGATCCACTGCCTAGTGTACTCTCTACATCAATTGTTCCTTGATGTACATTGAGGCACTTTTTCACGATCGCTAATCCCAATCCCGTGCCTAAAATGCCTCTTGCATTTTTCCCGCGACTAAAGGGATCGTAAAGCTTTTGTTGATCCTCGATTCCAATGCCAATCCCTTCATCTTTGATCTCAAAGATCATGTGTTCAATCTGATCTTTGAACGTGAAATAGATAGTACTGTCGATTGGAGAATATTTAATGGCATTTGAGAGCAAGTTACTGAGGATTGAATAGAGCAATTTCTCATCGACCCAAGCATGAGTTGTACTGCCTTGTTGAATAAATTTAATCGATCGTCGCGATTCACTGAACAATTGAGAATCTTCGATCAGATTGAGACAAAACGTTTGCATCTCCACCCAAGCGGGATGAAATTCTAATTGTCCTGCATCAGCGCGTGCTAACGTTAACATATCGCTCAACAATTGAGTCATCGCTTTAGCCGAGACATGAATGCGATTTAAGTTTTTCAGCTTGATTGGGTCATGCAAGGGTTTTAAGCTTTCTGCTAAAAGTTGGGCTGATCCTAAAATCAAACTCAGCGGAGTGCGAAACTCATGCGACACCATCGAAAAGAACCGAAGCTTTAGCTCACTCAGTTCTTTCTGCTGCGCCAAGCTCTGTTGTAACGCTTCTGCGCGTTGACGCTTGACCATCTGTTGATAGAGCAAGGCATAAACTCCTGACAACACGATAAACGTGAATACGGTTCCTAGCACTTCAATCAGCATTCTGCCCTGAAGATTTGTTTGCGATCGCCGCATTTGAGTTTGTAAGAGGTCTTCTTCAGTCGTACGGAGTTGGTGAATGACTTGGCGAATCGCCTCCTGGTTTTGTCTAAGCTCAGCGAAGAGAGGATTTTGAGCCGGGTTTGCGTCGGAGCGAGCCTTGAGAGAGCGCTGTAACAATGCGATTCGGGTAGTAATCAGACGTTTTAGAACTTCAACCTGCGATCGTTGATCGGGGGTAGTGGTGAGGACATTCTGTACCTGATTCACTTGATCACTCAGTCTCTTGACTGCCATCTGATACCGCTCTAAATCTTCGTTCGCCTGAAATGAACGATAGCGCCAGCGTTCAGACTCTGCTTCTGTCAACGTTGTAGAAATATCAGTGAGAGATTGTAAGACTTCATTGGTTTGTCGCACTTGCTGAGAGCTTTCCATTAACTGAGTTGCATTTTGGTATGACACAAAACTGACCACTCCCATTAAGAGAAAGGCGAATCCTAGCCCCGCCCGAATCCATTGTCCTTCGAGTGACGTCTTCATCAGCACTCCTTTTAAGCCATCTACAATCGTCACCATTCACAAAATTATGACTAGAACGGCATAATTTAACAAAGTCTGATTACAAGCTCCAATGCGAATTCTAATTGTAGAAGATGATATTCAACTCGCAGAGATGTTGACGGAAGCGTTAACCAACCGTCAATATACCGTGGATGTCGCCCAAGACGGCGAATCTGCGTGGCATTGGATTGAGCTATCGGACTATGATTTGGTGTTATTAGATGTCACCCTGCCTAAAATCGATGGGATTCGATTGTGTCAACAATTACGCGATCGCAATACTGCCATTCCGGTTTTGATGTTAACTGCACGCGATACGATCGCCGACAAAATCATTGGGCTAGATGCGGGAGCCGATGCCTATATGGTAAAGCCCTTTGACCTCGAAGAACTGATGGCTCAAATTCGCGCACTGCTGAGACGGGGCGGTACCCGAATTCGTCCCAAACTCTGTTGGGGGAGCTTGTGCCTTGATCCGACAACCTACGAAGTGATGTATGGAGAGCAACTCCTGACATTAACCCGGAAAGAATATTCGCTGTTAGAACTATTATTAGCTAACGGTCGCAGAGTGTTAAGTAGACCGGGAATTATTGATCGATTGTGGTCGATCGACGAGTCTCCGACCGAAGAAGCCGTAAAAACTCATATCCGAACCTTACGGCAAAAACTCCGAAACGTCGGCGCACCTGATGATTTGATCGAAACTGTCCACGGCTTAGGGTACCGGATGAAGCAACTTGATTGAGAAGCCCCCGAAATCCCCCCGAAATCCCCCCTGTTCTCTAACATCTCCCGTGGTACTAATGAAGTCAGTAGCACTGTTTAAACAGGCTGCGAAGCGCTGTTGTGACGATTCATCTGGTTCTGATTCCTACCGCACCCTAATTCTTGAGGTCGATTCAAAGAATTAGGGTTTTTGCCCTTAAGTTCATCATTCAACAATGGTCAAGATTCTTGTTCTAGAAGATAATGTTCTGAGCCAGGATTTATTGTGCAGTTTATTGATTCCAGAAGGCTATGAAGTTGTCTGTGCAGCAGATGGACAATCAGGACTCGCACAAATTCAAGAACAGCATCCAGACCTCGTAATTTCAGACATTGATATGCCTGGAATGAATGGATTAGAAGTGTTACAACAAATTCGATTAAATCACTTAACGGCTAGCCTTCCTGTTATCATCTGTACAAGTGCTGAAGACGAGAGTTGCCGCAGATTAGCAACACAACTCAATGCAATCTATATTACGAAGCCCTTTTATCCGTCCAAACTGCTGAAAATTTTGACAGAGCAACTTACACAACAGCTATCTAGCTCTCAACAATCGCCTTTCTAGGTTAAGTTCTACAAATTCGTTAGAGTTGTGAGCGGTATTCTTCTGCACTCTTGAGTGAGGAGAGATCGCGATCGATTTTTTATTGTTACTGATCACATCTTAAATTTGACTCGTGACACTACTATTATGACGACAAATACACGCTCTCAAGCTTTGTCTCGCTCGCATTATGAAGCAACGGCTCCAGAAGTCATTGCACAATTTCAGAGCGATCCTAAAGCTGGGTTATCTTCTACTCAGGTTAGCCAGAATCAACAGCGCTATGGCTTGAATGAGCTAACAGTAAAACCGGGAAAGCCAGCTTGGTTAAGATTTCTACTTCAGTTCAATCAAGCGTTGCTCTACATTCTGATTGTTGCTGGTGCAATTAAAGCATTCTTAGGATCGTGGACGAATGCAGCCGTCATTTGGGGTGTGACGATCATTAATGCCATCATTGGGTTTGTGCAGGAGTCGAAAGCAGAAGGCGCGATCGCGGCTCTTGCCAAAGCAGTCACCACAGAAGCAACGGTGATTCGCAACGGACAAAAACAACGTATTCCTTCACAAGAGCTTGTTCCAGGAGATCTAGTCCTCCTCGCTTCAGGCGACAAAGTTCCTGCTGATTTGCGCTTGATTACTACTCGCAACTTACAAATTGATGAATCGGCGCTCACCGGAGAATCTGTTCCGGTTGAAAAACTGACGGAACCCCTGCAACCCCAAACACCGCTGGCAGAACGACAAAATATGGCGTATGCGGGCAGTTTTGTCACGTTTGGACAAGGAAGCGGCATTGTCGTAGCAACGGCAAACGAAACTGAGGTCGGCAAGATCTCGCGATCGCTCGATCAACAAACGGATCTCAGCACTCCTCTAACGCGCAAATTCGCTAAATTTAGCCATACCTTGCTCTACATCATTCTCGCACTGGCAGCACTGACCTTAGCTGTGGGGGTGGGACAAGGACAATCACTAGCGGAAATGTTTGAAGCGGCAGTAGCGTTAGCAGTGAGTGCGATTCCCGAAGGATTGCCTGCGGTAGTAACCGTGACATTAGCGATCGGGGTCAATCGCATGGCGCGGCGACACGCGATCGTGCGAAAACTCCCTGCGGTAGAAACCCTTGGAAGTGCGACTGTGATTTGTTCGGATAAAACCGGAACGCTGACCGAAAACCAAATGACGGTGCAAGCTATCTATGCAGGCGATCAGACTTACTCAGTCAGTGGAACAGGCTATAGTCCCGACGGCGAGATTGCTGACTCCACTGGAGCAATCGTGAGTGTGACCAATGCACGCGCTTTACAAGAATGCCTAACTGCCGGACTCGCGTGTAATGACTCCCATCTAGAGGAAGAGAACGATCGTTGGCTTGTGATTGGTGATCCGACCGAAGGCGCATTGATCACGGCTGCGAACAAAGCAGGATTTCATCTGGCTCACATTTCGCAATCCCTGCCTCGCATTGATTCGATTCCGTTCGAGTCGCAATTTCAATACATGGCAACTTTGCATGATACTGCAACTGAGCACATCATCTATGTAAAAGGCTCCGTCGAAGCCATTCTCAAACGGTGTGAACATACAATCGAGAAGCATCCACTCGATCGTCAACACATTGAACAACAAGTCGAAACAATGGCGCAAGAAGGCCTACGGGTGCTAGCGTTTGCGAAGAAAACTGTATCTAAATCTCAGTCGTCGATCGATCATCATGACCTTGATTCTGGATTGATTTTCTTAGGTTTACAGGGCATGATCGATCCGCCTCGGTCTGAAGTGATCGCGGCTGTTCAGTCCTGCCAGTCTGCGGGTATCCAAGTAAAAATGATCACGGGCGATCATATTACGACTGCGAAAGCGATCGCTCAACGCATCGGACTCCAAAACGCAGGTCATGCCACTGCGATCGATGGACAGCAACTCGAACGCATGGACGATCGAGAACTCTCTCAGGTTGTAGAAAACAGTGTTGTCTTTGCGCGGGTTGCTCCAGCCCAAAAGTTTCGGCTCGTCGAAGCCTTGCAATCGAAGGGTGAAATTGTTGCCATGACGGGAGACGGCGTGAATGATGCGCCTGCACTGAGAAAAGCAGACATCGGCATTGCGATGGGGGGTGCGGGAACGGATGTAGCGCGGGAAGCCGCAGATATGTTGCTGACTGATGATAACTTTGCGTCGATCGAAGCTGCTGTGGAAGAAGGACGCACCGTTTATCAGAATCTCAAGAAAGCGATCGCGTTTATTCTTCCGGTCAATGGTGGCGAATCGATGACGATTTTGATCAGTGCCTTATTTGCGAGAGCTTTGCCGATTCTATCGCTGCAAGTCTTGTGGCTGAATATGGTGAACTCGATCGCGATGACGGTTCCTCTAGCCTTCGAGCCAAAAACTGAGCGGGTTATGCAACATCCGCCGCGCAATCCGCGTGAACCTTTACTATCAAAAACTCTGATCTACAGAATTTTAGTCATCTCTGTCTTTAACTGGATTTTGATCTTCGGGATGTTTGAATGGGTGCGTCAAAGTACTGGAAATCTGGAACTAGCGCGAACGATGGCAATCCAAGCACTTGTCGCAGGTCGGATTGTTTACTTACTCAGCATTAGCCAATTAGGCAAGACGATCATGGCTAAACTTCGCGGGAAACAACCTATTTCATTCGGTGATACCCGTGCCATACTTTATGGAATTGCTGGAGCTGTGATGTTACAGATTGTCTTTAGCCAATGGAGTGTGATGAATACTCTATTTAAAACAGCTCCCTTAAATCTCACTCAATGGCTCATCTGCTTATTGCCCGCAGTGCCAATGATTCCGGTTGCACTTTTAGCAAATCGCATTGATCCCTTTGATTGAGCCGGAATGTTGCTATCATGGTGGACTCCCAGGCATTTGTACAGAGACATCTGCCATTGCACCCATTCCGAAGCGCAAAGCAACTAAGATAATCAAAAGCACGAGCTTAGAATCGATCGACGATTTGGCAAATTGACTCACTAAGCCGAGGAGACTTCGATTCAGGGTGTGGAGCCGTTGAATGATTCATAAGAACAAAACCTAGCTTATAAAGTCTCGATTGCGGTTTTCAGCTTGGCTCTGACTTGCTCTGCAATTCCCTGTAGATCTGAGTTTTCGATCGCTTGCATTGATGCGATCGGATCAACGGCTGCCACTTCGACCCCTTCTGACTTTTGTTGGACAACCACATTACAAGGCAGCATAGTTCCAACTTTATCTTCGAGTTGCAGGGCTTGATAAGCAAAAGATGGATGACAAGCTCCTAGGATTTTGTAGGCTGGCATTTCGACATCAAGTTTCTTTTTCAGCGTGTTTTGCACATCGATTTCCGTGAGAACGCCAAATCCTTGCTGCTTCAAACTTTGATTCACTTGTTCAATGGCTTGATCAAAAGAGGTATGGAGCATTTTGCTGAAGTAATAACTCATCTGAAGTGTTTCTCCGGTTTAGGGTTGGAGTGAAATCGGCTGAATCTTGAGTGTCTGTCCTCAAGAAGTTCTATTGGGTTTGGGACGGATACCAAGTCTGATACCACTGCTGCATCTGGTTAATCTCTGCAGTTTGAGTTTTAACAATGGATTCCGCTAAACGCTGAATTTCAGGATGCTGAGAGTTCGTCAGTACCATTTGTGCCATCATGACTGCCATTTGATGATGTGGAATCATCTCTTCGATGAAGGTACGATCGAAGTCTTTGGCATTTTGCAGCGCTACCAAATCTGTGCGCATTCCCATCATGCCTCTATGCCCCATCATTCCCATCCCCCAACCAGGAGAACCCGCTGATCGAGCCAACTGGTTGCTCGGACTCTTGATTCCCATTCCTGGTTGCCATTGCGGAACCGTTGTGCCATACCACTGCTTGTACCAGGTTTGCATCTCCTGAATTTCACGGGTTTGGGTCGTTTTAATCGATCGTGCTAGAGCTTTCAGTTCAGAATGCTGAGCGCGATTCGATGCTAAGTCAGCCATCGCTACAGCATCCTCATGATGCGGAATCATCATCACAATGAAGTGTTGATCGGTTTGTCCCATTATCCGGGATCTAACAGGAACAGAAGCGGGATTTGCAGGAGCCGTAGTTGAATTGGATACGGAATCAGAATTCGAGGAATTCGAGGGGGCTGTGGGTCTAGCCGTCAGCAGAATCAAAGCGGTGATCACACCACCTGCGAGAAGACCTGCAAGACTGTAGAGAATAGGTTGGCGATGAATCATAGTTTCTTCTCCTGAATTCAGAAAATGAAGCGATTCTTATTCTTCAGTCATTGAGAAAAATGAAGCGAAACAATCACTCAATGCTGTTCTTTCAATATATCTGATTGCTGCTGGAGATGATCGAAAGAGATACTAACAGTTGCACTTTTTCTTCTACTCGCGATTCTAGCGATCGAAGTAAAAAGTAGCCACAGTTCTACAGAACAAGTGCTTGAATATCATTGCCAGCAGCAATTATTCCTGGAACGTAGCTACCCTTTGCTGAATTTTGTAGCGGTAAATCTTCAAACTTAGACGACTTTGAAGTAACTTGTATGAGCCTGCTATCATCCGCACAAGCAAGGGTTGTGAGATGATGCAGTGCTCACTTTGTTTACTACAATCTAGCGCGATAACGTTGGTTATACGGGAGTTTGGCAAGGATCATCGCTAACATGCAGGTATCTGTGACTCCAGAAAATACAAGTCCTGCACCAAAAAAGCCGCTCAACAGCAAAAACCAAGGAGACACAAATGCACCTAAGAGTGTACCAAGTACCACACCTGATCCAGCCACAATCTGTACTTGGCGCATCAGACTGATGGGTGCTGCGCGATCGATTTGAGTCGGATAGCCCGCCTCTTTCCAAGCAACGAGTCCATCAGCAAGATGAGTGACGTCCTCGAAACCTGCATCCAATAGTTTTTGAGCAGCGATCGCGGATCGATTTCCCGATCGACAATACAAGACAATGTTTTTATCTTGCTGCTGTGGAATGCTAGCTGGATCAAAGCGAGAAAGCGAAACAAGTGTTGCGCCAGGAATATGTTCTCCAGCGTACTCTCCGAGTTCTCGCACATCAATCAGCGTGACTGTATCTTGGTCGATGGCTTGTTTCAAAGTTTGAGCATCGATCGTCTTTAATTCTTTCAATCGCATCATCGTCATGGTATCTCTTCTGTGAATCATTGTGTAAACTAAACTGTGATCAAGTTGCCGCAGCGTTCGTTTGCAGGGACGGCTTCCATAATCTTTTTCGGATTGGGCAAATTGAGGCTGTTCATCAATTCAATAAAGTCATTGCGGCTGCGTCCGCTGAATCGGGGATTCCATTGTTTCTCTTCAGCGATCGTAGAAACTGTGTGTCCTCGATAGTCATGTCCAGGATAAACAAGCGTTGCTTCTGGTAGAGTGAACAAGCGTTCTGTCACGGAATCGTACAAGGTTCCAGCGTCGCCACTTTGAAAATCAGTCCGTCCACTACCGCGAATAAACAACGCATCTCCAGTGAGCAAATGAGTCCCATTCACTAGATAGGCCATATGGCTGTCTGTATGTCCTGGGGTTGCGATCGCTTCAATTCGGACACTGCCGACTTCCAGAACTTCGCGATCTCGAATTTTGCGATCGGCACAAGCGGCATGGGCATTTTCAGGCACAATTCCGCAACAGCCTGTTGCTTCTCGGAGTTTTGCGGTTCCTGTGATGTGATCCGCGTGAATATGCGTTTCGAGACAGAATTTCAGCGTCAAGCCTAATTCATTGAGGATCTGGCGATCGCGTTCCACTTGTTCGAGAACCGGATCGACAAGAACTGTTTCTTTTGTGGTTGGATCAGCAATCAGATATGTGTAAGTACTCGTTTCTGCATCAAAGAGTTGTCGGAATAGCATGAGAGTAAACTCCAAACGAAGACTTTTGATTCATTATCTTACTATATAGTAATACAGTAAAGTCATAATTGTCTACTTGATTGTTGAACGACTTGTGCGTGAACGCTGTTATGAGATTGAGAGAGTTTGAAGCTATGACGATTTTGCGCAAGAACAAAGGCTGCGACGGCTAACAGAAAATAGCCAAACGTCTGTTGTAATCGTCGCGCTGGCACAAATCGAGCCAGGTATGCGCCGGGAATTGTACCTAGGCTCGCTGCCACAATAAACGATCCCATCAATTCCCAGTCCAACGGCACTTGCCCCAGATAGCCGAGAAATCCGGCGACCGAGTTTAAGACAATCACGAGCAGTGATGTGCCGATCGCTTGCTTCATCGGGACGCGACCAAGCAGCACCAACGCAGGCACGATCGCAAATCCGCCTCCAACTCCCACCAGTCCAGTCAAGACTCCAACACCAATTCCTTCGGTCAACAGCCAGAGCCAACAGTACTTGCAGACAGGCTTTGGATAGAAGTCCAATTCGCTCGCTCGAGTGCGTTTAGCACTCTTCTGAATCATAAATCCTGCTGCCAGCACCATCATCACCGCAAACAAAAGCATTTGAAAGGTTCCAGATACAAAGGGCAGCGCGGCAATTTTCGCTCCCACAAATGCCCCAATCATCGTTGCTCCACCAAACACCAAAGCGGTCTTAAGGCTGACGTTTCCAGCTTTCCAATGCGGAATCACACCGAGTAAGCTGACTGTCCCGACAATCACTAACGTCATCGCGATCGCGGATTTCGGCGCAACACCCATCACATAGACCAGAATAGGCAGCGCTAGCACCGAGCCACCCCCGCCAATCAAGCCCAAGCTGAGTCCAATACCAACAGCGAGAAGATGTCCAATGATCCAAATCATCATGATGCTCCCTTTCCAACTTCGAGCGGATATCCGAATTGTCTCCAAGCACCGATTCCATGCTCGAGTTGAATGACATCCAAAAAACCTGCCTTCAGTAACTTCCGAGCAGCGATCGCAGAGCGATGACCCGAACGACAATAAAGCACAACCCGCTTAGCCGTTTGAGGAATGAGTTGAGCATTGAATCGGGACAAGGGCACAAGAATTGCACCGGGAATATGTTCTTTGTGATATTCAAAGGGTTCACGAACATCAACGAGGATAACGGTGTCTTGATCAAGCTGTTGTTTCAAGGTTTGGGCATCAAGGGTTTGAGAAGGATGAGTGCCAAAAAGGTTCATAGTCAATTCTCCAAATGAGCGTCTCGTTTACAAAGAACGCTTTTTTCAAGTGCAAATCTATCTCAAGCAGAACCTAAGCAGCGCAAACTAGGAGCAGGCTTACTCTCGATCGCTGAGATTGTTCAGGAAGAAGTCATTAAATCTCGTGAATTCATTATATAACGAATTAGTAGTATAAAAGCAAGAATGTATTGGCGGAAATTTAAGATTTATCAAAGCACACTGAAATTAGGCATTTAATCCCTTTTGCTTCTGCCTCTCAGCAGAAAACAGGTTGTCCCCTTGGATCGAAGAGAGTGCACTCAATCTAAGCGAAAAAATTGTGACGCTCTTGTTTGAACAGATGAATTTTGAACAGATTAATTTTGAGAGCTTCACTCATCTGTTTGACAAGATAGCTATTCCTAGCAATGTTCGATTTCACTTAAGGTCTGCTGACTTTCCAAAACTTGAGATTCTTTATCCTATAATATTGTCATACGGTAATAGATTAAGAATTGATATGGCAAGTCGATCGAAGTTGCAAGCTTCTCCTACAGCATTAGCTCCTGTAGCAGATTACTTTAAAGTATTGTCCGAGACGAGTCGGCTTCAAGTTTTGTGTAGCCTGAGATCGGGAGCTAAGAATGTAAGCGAGATTATTGACGAAACGGGATTAGGGCAAGCCAATGTGTCGAAACATCTGAAGATTCTAGCGCAAGCAGGTCTTGTCTCTCGGCAGCCCCAAGGTGTGAGCGTTTACTACGAAATCACTGATCCGCTAATTTTTGAACTATGTGAGTTGGTGTGCGATCGCTTAGCAACTCGGTTAAAAGAACAATCTCAGCAACTCAAGCAATTAAATCCCTTACGCCAAAAATAAGCGTTGAAAAACTGTTTGTACAGGTTGGTCAAATATTGATCGACGGATTTCGTTTGTGTAGGCGCAACTTTCATCTGCAAGGCTGTGAACTATTCTGATTCACGATTCTAAGCTGTTCTCCTATGGATTTTCCGACGAGGAAAAAGATTGAAAAATTCCTGTATAAGGTTTCGCGATCGGGAATGCGTAGCTTCCAGCTTTGCTCGTTTTGAGTTTGAGCGAGATCACTGCTTCAGCCAATTTCACCGCAGCGCTCACTCCATCGATAACCGGAACATTGAGTTCCTGAGTCAGTTGAACTGCAAGATGCGCCATTCCACCACACCCTAAGACGATCGCACCGACTTGATCCACCTTAATGGCTCGATAACACTCTTCCAAAATTGCAGTCTGTGCTTTTGTATCTGTCTCAATGCTCAATACCGGAAGATCGATCGATCGAATGTTCCGACAAAATTGATTCATTCCATATCGATCGACTAAATGCTGAGCAATGATTCGAGTCCGAGCCAACGTAGTCACAATCGAGAATTCTGAAGAGAGCAAGACTGCGGTACGCATTGCAGCCTCTGCGATCCCAATCACAGGACCTCGTGCCAGTTCACGCGCTGCATACAATCCAGGATCACCAAAACAAGCAATCACATAACCATCTGTCCCCTGGGCTTCACCCTTGCGAATTTCATCTAAGACACCGATCACACTCAAAGCCTCATCGTAAAACCCTTCGATCGAAACAGGTCCCATGTCTGGATTGACCGCCATGATTTCTGTTTCTCGACTGGCAATGCTCCGCGCTGTTGCACCAATTTGCTCAGTCATACTCGCACTGGTGTTCGGGTTGATTACTTTAATTTTCATAAATTTGTCGGCTCTGAGTTCCATCAGCTTTTTCGCTGTTGCCGTATCTAAATCTTAGCGACAAAATCTTGAATTGTTTACCTAATTATTGTATACAAGATTTCATACAGCTTTTGTATACAATAATTATGAACTGTCCGTATTGTGGGTCTAGCATGATCCGAAAGAATGGGCATCGGCAGGGCAAACAGAACTACCGATGTAAGGACTGCGATCGGCAATTCATTACGGTTCACACGCGGCGTGGCTACTCAGACGAGGTGAAACAAATCTGCTTGAGAATGTACCACCTCGGCTTAAAACTGCGCGAAATCGAGCGATTGACAGGCATTCGCCACACCACGATTCATTCTTGGGTCAAACAGTCAAAATCTGATGTGATGTCATCGTCTAATAACAAATAGTTCAGCGTAGAGAGGGCGATCGTGATTTCAAAAGATCGACGAGACTCGCATTGCCATTCAGCGATGCCCGCGCATTCAGTGCGGATTCAATTCCGTCGAGATGACGCATCGCAGCATGAACAGCCGCTTCTTCATCCCCTGATGCAATCTGATCTAAAATCTCGCTGTGCTCATCTTTGGTGCAGATCGGCATACCCTGGACTTCGTAAAAAAATGCCAGGGAAGTTTGCGGGATCAGTTCTTTGAGAAAGCGAGCGAGATACTTGTTTTGGCAAAGATCTGCAAGTTGGATGTGAAACTGAGCAGACAATCGACTTAATCGCGGCACATCTCTCTGTTCACATGCGATGCGTTCTTCTTTCACCAGCGATCGAAGTGCAGCGACCTGTTTACGGGTAATGTTGCGGGTCACATCACGAACGATCGCCGCTTCAGTCAGTCGCCAAGCTTCATAAATTTGTTTTGCCTGATCAAGTGTCAAACTCGCTACAAATGCCCCACGATGCGGCTCCAACTTGACTAACTGATCATGTGCCAACCGCATCAAAACTTGCCGAATAATGGTGCGGCTCACACCGTAATGCTCTGCCAAGAGGTTTTCTCCCAGCTTGGTATCCGGTGGCAAGCGGCGCTCTAAAATCGAGTCGAAAAGCTCAGTGTAGATTAGTTCTTCGGTCGGCTTGGGTTTGGAGCCAGCGGGCAATGGAGCAGTACGCATAAGAAGTTTTCAGAGCAGAAATGTACAATTGTGGGATGCTTCAATCGAGAAGTGAATCGTTCTAAACTCCAATCTACAAGCTCTGCGGACGTAGAAGAGTATTTTGCACCATTGCGATTTTTAATACTATTTCATCCAGTTGTAACACGCCAACCGCATAAGTCCTCAATAAGTGTATACAACTTTTGAAAAATCTGCGCTTTCTTGACGCTTTATTAAGGTCTTGATCCCTATCCCAGTTCAAGATCGGAGAATCTAAAGTTAATTGAAAATTGTAGCGAAAAAGCCAAAAAAATCGATTCAAGCGTATCCGTCAACACTTTTTTGCATCAGCAAATTGGTTACAAGAATCGTATACAATTTTTGCAACTTATCAGTTTGCATAGGTTGTAGAACAGATTCGATGCAATGTCTTGCAATTCTGAGCAGAACTGACTGAGCTTTCACGATTGAGCTAATTTGCCGAACTAACCCGCTGAAAATATCGCAATTCAAACCACCGACACAGGGGAAAATCATGACCGTGAACTCTGGGCGTGTCTCCGGGGCACAGAACGCCACTCAACTGACTGGAAATGGTATTCAACAAGCGTTAGCGAGTGTTGCCGCAGGTGTCGGGCTTCGCAACGTCACGAAAAAGTATGGCAGTGTTACTGCTGTCGAAAACATTACGCTGGACATTCCTGCTGGAAAGTATTGCTGTTTGCTCGGACCAAGTGGCTGCGGCAAAACTACGGTACTTCGCATGATTGCAGGTCACGAGGAGATTTCGAGCGGCGAGATTTTTATTGGCGATCGACGAGTCAACGACATTCCTGCGGCAAAACGCAGTACGTCAATGATGTTCCAAAGCTATGCGCTGTTTCCACATAAGACCATTTGGCAGAATGTGGACTTTGGGCTAAAAATGCAGAATGTTCCGGAAGCAGAGCGACGAGCGCGAGTCGGAGAAATCTTAGAAATGGTCGGGCTGAGTCATACTAGCGATCGTAAACCGACTCAACTCAGCGGCGGTCAACAACAGCGAATTGCACTGGCTCGAGCCTTAGTAACTCGTCCCCAAGTCTTGATGTTAGATGAGCCGCTGAGCGCGCTCGATGAAAACCTGCGCGTGAAGATGCGAACCGAGTTGCGTAACATTCAAAAGCAGTTCGGACTCACTTTTATTCAAGTGACGCACCATGTTGAAGAAGCATTTGCGCTTTCAGATAGCGTGGTCGTAATGAACCACGGAAAACTCGATCAAGTTGCAGCACCGCAAGAGATCTTTAGCACTCCTGCCTCACAGTTTGTCGCAAAGTTCATGGGCGACAACAATATCTTTACGGGCAAAGTCATTCAATGTGCTCCGGACACCGACGGTACGGATCTCGTGGAACTGGAAATCGAAGGACTGGGATCATTGATGGCAAAAGGCTATTGCGTCCAACCAGGACAGATGGCAGCTTGCTCAGTGCGTCCGGATTTAATGTCGATCGAATCCTCTACCTCATCTGCTCCAACTCCTTACGCAAACCGAGTTTCAGCCCGAATCACTGGAATCGAGATGACCGGATACGTCACGCGCATTTCATTGATGGCAGAAGCAACGGGACAGGAATTGCTTTACAAAGTCCGAACTGAAGATTGGAACAATGAGACATACGCAGAGGGGCAACTAGTCACGCTCCGTTGGTCAGCCGAAAACTGTGTGTTTCTGGCTCATTAACACTGTGTGCCTCCTAGCTTTTCGACCTTAAGCTTACTTTTTTCAACCTTTACAATTTGAGTGCTATCAACTATGACGAAGATGAGTCGGCGAACTGTAATTCGTTCAGGACTAGCAGCAGGTGCATTGCTTGCAGCCACAAGCTGTAAAAGGCAATCAGCAAGTAGCGGTCCTACTGTCATTACCAATTCGATCAAAGATGTAACACTGCGCATGATTGGAACAGGCGCAGCACAAATCAACGACATCAAGGAAAAAGCAGAACAAGAGTTAGGATTCAAGCTGCAATTACGTGCGCTCAGCACTGAGGAAAACAATCAAATCGCGATTACTCAGCCGAAACAGTATGATATGTTCGACGGTGAGTATTTCAGTCTCCCTTTGGTGTTTCCGTCTGGAAACTTACAGCCAATCGAAGTGAAGCGCATCAAAAACTGGGATAAGATTGTGCCTTACTTCACAACGGGCAAGTTCGATAGCAGTTCACGCGTGAATGACTCTCAAGGAACTGCGCCATTTAAGGTCATGTATGTCAAAGACAAAGACTCCAAGGAATTTTCAACGACTCCAACAGATTGGGCAACTCTGATTCCATTCCAATACAATGCAGATACGCTTGGCTATCGTCCTGATCTCACGGGCAAGAAGATCGAATCTTGGGCAGAACTACTCGATAGCAAGTTTAAGGGTAAAACGGCGCTGTTAGACATTCCCTCGATCGGGATTATGGATGCAGCAATGGTACTCGAAGCTGCTGGCATGATGAAGTTTGGCGATAAAGGCAACATGACCAAAGAGGAACTCGATAAGGTTGCCCAGATGCTCGTGAAGCTGAAGAAAGACGGACAGTTTCGCGCGTTCTGGAAGACATTCGATGAATCGGTGAATTTGATGTCTTCGGGAGAAGTTGCCCTGCAATCGATGTGGTCGCCTGCGGTTACAGCCGTGAAAGCGAAAGGGATTCAGTGTACTTATGCGCCGTTGAAAGAAGGCTATCGCGGTTGGGGTGGCGGAATCGGGTTGTCTCGCAATCTATCCGGCATCGCGCTCGATGCGGCTTACGAGTACCTGAACTGGATGCTCGATGGCTGGGTGGGTGCGTTCTTGGGTCGTCAAGGTTACTACAGTGCTGCTCCTGAAACTGCGCGGAAATTTATGAAAGCAGAGGAGTGGGACTATTGGTATGAAGGTAAACCCGCTGCGATCGACATTGTTGATCCGTTCGGCAAAAAGATCGACTCAAAAGGTGCAATTCGCGACGGTGGCTCATTCAAAGATCGCTTCTCCAACATTGTTTGCTGGAATTCAGTCATGAAAGAGCAGACTTATCTGGTGCAGAAGTGGAATGAGTTTGTCGCTGCTTAAGTTGTCCTAATTCGTGAGGTCTAATCAGCGTTTGATTACACTTGGCGATTTAGCATTGTTATTTTGTGAGGAGTTTTATTGATGTTTAATTTTCTCAGACATGGGCTGGGACAGGGTTTTGCTGTCTTTTTCTCGATCGCGTTACTCAATCAAGTTGCAACAGCCCAAGAAGGTTCTCAGGCTGTCCAAAGCGAAAATCTTACGAAAGATCTCACCAAAGATCTTACGAAAGTCAGCGATTTAGCTGACTCTACGAATCAGAGTTTCGGGCAAGTCACATCGGTTTCACAGCTTTCTGATGTCAGACCCACGGATTGGGCGTTTCAAGCCTTGCAATCCCTCGTTGAGCGGTATGGCTGTATTGCAGGGTATCCCGACCGTACCTATCGCGGCAATCGTGCACTCACGCGCTATGAATTTGCAGCAGGTCTGAATGCTTGTCTCGATCGCGTCAATGAACTGATTGCGGCTTCAACTGCCGACTTAGTCAAGAAAGAAGACCTTGCAACACTGCAAAAGCTGCAAGAACAATTTGCGGCTGAACTCGCAACGCTCCGAGGTCGCGTAGATTCACTGGAAGCGCGAACCTCAACGCTCGAGAAACAGCAATTCTCAACGACGACAAAATTGATTGGAAATGTAGTCTTTGGGGTTGCTGGTGCATTTGGATCAGATAAAGCGGTGAGTTCGAGTGCAGGACTTTCACCGAATCCGCCTGGACAAGCAGGCGCACCCGGAGTTGTTCCCGCGCAACCGCGTGTGCCGATCGATGACAATATCATCTTTTCCAATCGCGTTCGACTGGTGCTGACGACCAGCTTTACCGGACGAGATAAGCTCATCACCCGTCTACAAGCCGGAAATACACCGAATCTTGCTCTTGCAACCGGAACCGATTCTGCAAAGCTATCGTTTCAGGAAACCCGAGGCAATCAGGTTGTGATTAACCAGCTTGAGTATCGGTTTCCCTTGGGCGATCGTGGAACAGCATTCATTGAAGCATTTGGATTCTTAGATTTATTTGTTCCGACATTACACCCGCTCGATGGAGACTATGACACGGTTCTGACTGGGTTTAGCTTGCGGAGTCCAATCTACTTCCCCAGTGGCGTAACGGGAGTCGGCTTCAATTACAACATCACAGACACGATCAACGTTGGAGGGGGTTACTTAGCAGGAAATCCGACTGCAAACAATCCTTCGAGCGGAGGTGGATTGTTCAACGGACCCTATGGCGCACTGGGTCAAGTCACCTTCCGACCCAATGATAAATTTGCGATCGCGCTAACTTATCTGAATGCTTACGACGACGGTACAGGGAATGCACCTCCAGGGGGATTCTTTGGCAGTAAAAATGCTGCTTTCCCATTTGGGGCGACTCCGGTAGTGACGAATGGTTTTGGGGTTCAAGCAGAGTATCGGTTTAGTCCAACGTTCAGCATCAATGGCTGGTACTATCGGGCAAATGCAAGCTCTAAAAGTGGCGTAACAGATGGAGCCGATGCAACCATTCAAGCGTGGGCAGTGGCACTGGCATTCCCAGATTTGGGTAAGAAGGGGAATTTAGGAGGCTTGATTGTGGGGATGCCGTCCAAAGCAACCTCGAATGATGTGCAAGGCTTCCGAGATCCGAATACCTCAATTCAGATTGAAGCGTTCTATCGATATATGCTGAACGACAAGATTGGCATCACACCAGGACTGATTGTGATTACTAATCCAGAACACAACAGCGCCAACGACACTGTTTATCTAGGAGTTCTGCGGACGACCTTCAATTTCTAATCGTTTCTCTCACACCATGACTTTAGAGGCAAGACTGCAATCATCGCTAGGATTGCCTCTATTTCTTAAAAATATTCTGATTGCTTATTTAAGCTTGTTGTTACATAGAGGCTCACTGATGCGAACTTGGAATACAACTCGCCCTTATTTATTAGCAGCCCCTCAAACGCTGGTATTGCTGGCATTTCTGGTGTTGCCGATCGCGGCGATCGTGATTGTTAGTTTTTGGGAGTTCAACGGCTATGCCATGACTCCGGCTTTTACGTTAAGTAACTATCTCAGCATTTTCTCAAGTACGACGATCGCAACTTATCTGAACACATTTAAGTTTGCGGCATTGGTTTGGGCGATTTGTCTGCTGATTTGCTATCCCGTTGCTTATTTTCTGTCATTTCACATTAAAAGCACCAAATGGCAAACAATTTGGTTTTTGGTGTGTACAGTTCCGTTTCTCACCTCGAACATTATTCGGATGATTTCGTGGATTCCTTTCCTTGGAAGAGAAGGATTGGTCAACAAGTCTCTTCTTGCCTTACATGTGATTGATCAACCGCTTGAAAAGCTTCTGTTCTCAGACTTCTCAGTCGTACTAGCAATGGTACATCTCTATGCTCTGTTTATGGTTGCGCCTGTGTTTAATAGCATGATGCGAATTGATCGATCGCTCGTTGCTGCGGCAGAAGATTTAGGCGCGTCGCCGTTTCAAATTCAGAAAGAAATTATTTTGCCGTTGAGTGCGCCGGGAATTGCGATCGGGACAATTTTCATCGTCACCTTGGTGATGGGAGAATTTGCAACCGTGCGATTGATGGGAGGTGGACAGGTTGCATCGGTTGGGAATCTGATCAAAAACCAGATTGGAAGTTTGCAATATCCATTAGCAGCAGCGAATGCAGTCGTATTGCTAATCGTGACTCTGATGCTCGTCTTTGCCATTCTGCGCGTTGTCGATATTCGTAAGGAGCTTTAGTGATGCAAACTGCTAAAAAATCATTCTCATACTATCTTCTGGCTGGATTTTTTGGACTATTTGTGTTGTTCCTTTATGGTCCAATGTTCGCCGTCTTTATCCTCTCGCTTCAAGGTCCTGAAGGCTCACTCACCTTCCCCATGAAAGGGTTTAGCTTTTATTGGTTAGGACAAGTGTTTCAGCAACAACGAGTCGGAAACTTTGTTGACGCATTTTGGCGATCGCTCTTTTTGGGCTTGCTCGTTTCAATCATCACGGTCACGATTAGTGTGATGTCGGGACTGGCATTTCGCGATCGCTTCAAAGGCTCAACGGCACTGTTTTATTTAGCAATCTCTAGCTTAATTGTTCCGAGCATTCTCATCTCACTCGGAATTGGCATTGTCTTTAGCTTGCTAGATTTAAGTAACGACTGGTACACCTCTGCATTAGGGGGACATCTCACTTGGAGTTTACCGTTTGCTTTCTTGATTATGTTAGGAATCTTTGGGCGATTTAACCCAGCTTACGAAGAAGCGGCGCGTGATCTGGGTGCAAGTGAGATGACTACTTTTTGGCAAGTTGTTTTCCCGTTGATTGCTTCAAGCGTGATCGGGGTTGGACTCCTTGGATTTACTCTGTCCTATGATGAATTTACTCGAACTTCGCTGATCTCTGGAGAAACGAATACGCTCCCGCTCGAAATCTTTGGGATGACCACAAATGTGACCTCCCCGGCACTCTATGCGCTAGGAACACTCACTACATTGTTCTCGTTTGGGCTGATTGCGATCTCGATTTTTGCAATTCAATTGCTCAGCGATCGACAAACCAAGCCAAAGCAATAAACCGACCTGTGCTTCCAAATCAAATCCCAATAGCAGGCGAGTCCGTGTCAGGCGGACTTTGCTTTTAAAGAACTCATTTGAGTTCTTCTTGAGAAGTAAACCTACCAGAGCAAAATGCTAAATCTTCTTAAATGAGCGGATGATTTGATCAAATGCCGTTTGGTAAGCTGAATCATTATTGCTGTCGCCTATTTTAGCCAATGTGATCAGAGTAATCTCACGATCTGCCGATCGAAAGGCAATATGCTCATGTTCATACAGCCCACTCGACTGAAAAGCAATTCCTGATCGTCCTGCGATCGTCGTCGGTTTGAATTGTTTCGGGGCTGAGAATCGATTGTTTTGCGCTACCCAATTTTGCAAGTCTAGCTGTTTTGGATTCTGATAAACTGCGACTTGGACATTTGCAGGGTATTCTGTTCCACCTTCATAAGCACCCGCTTTGAGTTTTTGATACTGTTGCTGAGTCCAGATTTCAATTGTCGCGATCGTCAATTCTTCAGTGGGTGGAACTTTGGTTTGTGGGTCAACAACAAAATTCTTTTCAGGATAGCGAAACTCGAATCCTAACCGATCGTTGCGATAAACACCTGCTGAAGCAACCTGTGCAGCAGGTGTCGGAGAGTTTTCAGGAGAGTTTTCAATTGTGGGTGATTTTGTTTCGCAAGCGATTGTTGTTCCGGCGATTAAACTCAATACAACTGAGCTTAGTATCCATTTTTGAAACGGGTAACAGCGTGTCATAGCTTCTTGCATCAAATAGAGGAATTAAAACTTCAATGTGAAAGCACAGGATTCCAAAAGCTTCGATAAAATCAAAATTAGAGTCGGCTAAATGAAATCACAAAGTCAAAAGTACCGCAATCGTTGAGTCAGTGTTGCATCGTCTGTTGACCCTAAAACACCCCAAGCGAGAAACAATAAAGGAGACGACTTCGCTTGCATCGCGATCGTGGTTATCTTCCAACCCTAGTTCTCGGAGAAACTGATGTCACTTCCATTAATTCTGCAACCTGGAGAAGGGCGCTCTGTCCAAATTCGCACTAGCACCTGTACATTTAAAGCGACTGGGCAAGAAACGCATGGGCATTTTGGACTGTTCGAGTTTGTGATGGAAGCGGGAGCGAATGGAGCCAGTCCGCATATTCACAAAGAACTGACTGAGATGTTTTACGTTGTGGAAGGTGAAGTCGAACTGCTTGTAGGTGAACGTCATATCATTGCTGAACCCAAAGCTTTTATCCTCGTCCCTGAAAATACACCGCATGGATTCGCTAACGTGGGGCAGACTCAGGCAACGCTATTAATCTTGTTTTGTCCTGCTGATTCTCGTGAACAATATTTTGAGGGTTTGGCAGAATTAACCAAAGATGGACGACAACCCAGCCAAGAAGAACTTCTAGAATTGATGCAGCGATTTGATCAATATCCGGTTCTGCAGTCTGAATAGCGATGAGCGTCAACAACAAAAGGTACAGCATAACTACGGCTATGTTAGTAATGTCTGCGTGAGTCAGGGTCTAACTGTTGTTTCAGGAATCACTCCCATTTGCTAGAGCTATGACATGATAGAACTGGTGTCAGTTGTAGGATACGAAAGTGGAATCTTTGTCAGAAACCATTAATCTAGATGCCTATTTCCAGCGAATCGGTTATGGAGGCAGCGCATCTCCCACGCTTGAGACATTGCAGGCGATTCACTTGCATCATGCAACAACGATCGCATTTGAGAACCTGACTCCCTTGCTCAAGCAACCTGTTCTTTTAGATCTCAAATCCTTAGAGAAAAAGCTGATTCACGATCGACGGGGTGGCTATTGTTTTGAGCAGAACTTATTGCTGCGATCGGTGCTGATTGCTCTGGGCTTTCAGGTGAAGAACTTAGCAGCACGAGTGCTATGGAATCTTCCAGAAGGCACAATCATGCCCCGCAGTCATATGCTGCTGCACGTCGAAATTGACGGCAAGCCCTATCTAGCAGATGTGGGGTTTGGTGGCATCACTCAGACTGCTCCACTGTCACTCACACCAGACATTGAGCAAAAAACGCCACACGAGCCATTTCGGGTCATTGCTACTGAGCAGACTTACATCCTGCAAGCCAAGTTGAATGGCGAGTGGAAACCATTGTATCGATTTGATTTACAAGAACAATACTTGTCAGATTACGAAGTGAGCAACTGGTATGTTTCCACTCATCCAAACTCGCGGTTTGTTACAGGTTTAATGGCAGCTCGCCCTGATACTCACTGTCGCTATGGCTTGCTGAACAATCAACTCACAACTCATTATCTCAACGGGCAAACCGAGCGGCGGGTCTTGAAAGATGTGACCGAGTTTCATCATGTGCTAGAAGATTTATTTCGCTTGCAGCTACCGATGACTTCGGATCTCGATCGCGTCTTGCAGCAGTTAATGACATCCGGTTAGGTGAAATCATTCATCGGATGTACATCCGTGTCAGTCGTCGATCGCCTCAATCCCAAGTTGCTTCAGTCGCTCAAGATTGTCTTTCATGGTCTTGAGCGCTTCGGGAGAGCGCCCCTGCCAATCTGTAACCTCGCCCGTCACCCGCAGTGGCTCCCGTGAGCGGTATGACTTTGTGGGATTCCCTGGGTATTTCTTGTCCGTCAGATTGGGATCATCCATAATTGAGCCAGTTGGTTCCACGATGTAAATTCTACCGGGCGCTTCGCCAACTGCCAGTTCTGCTCCCCAAATGGCTGCATCTAGAGTGGCAGTCAAGTAAACGTAGCTCGCCTTCTTCCTCTGACCGTAGTTTGAGTTGTAGCCCGGTTCGATTAGGTCTCCCGGCTTCAGGTTAGCTCGTGTGCCATGATAGAACTGCTGCGGAATCATATCGTCGGTAGCTGTCATCGGCTCGCTCCTCATACGGATAGGTGAGTTCCATCTCACATCTTAATTGCCCTCTATTTTTTGCTGCTTCTATAAAACTCATCCGGGATCTTAAGCATTCTGATGCGAGTGATCTGAAAGTTAACTTCCCTCCTCTACATCAGATAATGAAAGGAAATTAAACCTTCTTTCGTTTTTCATCATGGTTGATCTGACACTCTGGGGTACGTCCCTGACTTCCACTGCTCAACGGCTTCTCTTACTTGGCTCTGGCGAACTGGGCAAAGAAGTTGCTATTGAAGCGATGCGTCTGGGCTTGGAAATCATTGCAGTTGATAGCTATGCGAATGCACCTGCAATGCAGGTCGCCCATCGATCGCATGTGATCAATATGCTGGATGGAGCACAAGTGCGGCAAATTGTGGAGCAGGAAAAACCGGGACTGATTGTGCCGGAAGTCGAAGCGATCGCGACGGCTACCCTGGTTGAACTGGAACAGGAAGGCTGGAAAGTCATTCCCACCGCAAAGGCAACTCAGCTGACGATGAATCGAGAGGGAATTCGACGGCTCGCTGCCGAAGAGTTAGGACTGAAAACCTCACCCTACCGTTTTGCTGAGACAGAAGCGGAATATCAGCAAGCGATCGCAGAGGTGGGATTCCCCTGTGTCGTCAAACCTGTCATGAGTTCCTCTGGAAAAGGTCAGAGTACCGTTCGTACTGAGGCAGACGTAAACCCTGCCTGGGAATATGCCCAAGCCGGGGGACGCACCAAAGGCGGGCGCGTGATTATTGAAGGATTTATCTCCTTTGACACTGAGATTACTTTACTAACAGTTCGCTCTGCTTCGGGGACACACTTTTGTCCACCCATTGGACATATTCAAGTCAGTGGCGATTATCGAGAATCCTGGCAACCCTGCGCTCTGCATCCCCAGACGCTAGAACGGTGCCAAGAGATTGCGGAAAAGATTACGACAGCGCTTGGAGGATGGGGTCTCTTTGGCGTTGAACTGTTTATCCAAGGAGCTAGCGACACCGAGCAAACGGTTTACTTCAGTGAAGTGAGTCCTCGTCCTCACGATACTGGAATGGTGACATTGATTAGTCAGAATATGTCTGAATTTGAGTTGCATGTGCGGGCAATCACGGGGCTTCCGATCGATGAAATTACCCTCATCCAACCCGGAGCCTCGGCTGTGATTCTCGCCGATGTGGCAGGCGACAATCCTCGATTTACGGGAATCAGTGAAGCATTGCAGATCCCGACGAGTAAAGTTCGTCTGTTTGGCAAGCCTCGGGCTTATCGGAATCGTCGGATGGGAGTTGCTTTGGCGCTCGGCAATACGGTGGAGCAAGCTAGAGAGCGAGCAAAATCAAGCGCGGCGGCTGTTACTGTTTTGGTCGATGATGGCGAATCAATGAGTTCGAGATGAACGCAGACAGAAATTCGATACCCTCAAGGTCTACTCGATAATTTCACAGCCAGCGAGTCGTCAGATTTCTGATGTGATAGTGCTGGCTTCCACTAGGTCAGGAGCAATTCTGGCGAGTTTTAACCAGGGATGCGATCACATTCACTAATCGCTCTGGCTCTATCGGTTTGGCAAGATGTTGTTGGAATCCGGCATTGAATGCCTGGTGTTGATTGAATTCTCCAGCATAAGCAGTCAGTGCGATCGCGGGCAGGTTAGCTTGTTTTGCGATCGCACGATTGCTTCCAGGGTGTTCTGCTGACAAAGATTCGCGTTGCACAGCCTCCAAGCGTCGGATCTGGCGCATCAACATATAGCCATCCATCTCCGGCATCCCAATATCACTAATGAGTAAATCTGGCTTCCATTGTTCCAGAATCGTTAACGCTGCCATTCCGGAGGCAGCAACTTTAACCTCTATGCCATAGGCTTCCAAAATCGTCTCCATCAAGTTGCACATATCCGCTTCGTCATCGACGACCAGAATCTTCAAATCGCGTAGGTCAGCCGTTGAGGTCGTGGGCGGTGGCTCTGAGGCGGTTTCGCAAGGCAGCGTTTGCAACGGCAAGCGAATCGTGAACGTAGCTCCCTGTCCGTCTCCAGCACTTTCTGCGCTGACTGTTCCGCCATGCTGTTCGGTTAAATGTTGCACAAGCGCGAGTCCTAATCCCAGACCGCCAAATTTTCGGGTCGTCGCTCCATCCTCCTGCCGAAAATAGTCGAACACATAAGGGAGAAAATCGGGGCTGATACCCTTGCCCGTATCCTGCACTTGAATTTGAGCAAACCCATCGCGGCGATCGAGGCGTACTTCAATCCGTCCATCCTGCGGCGTAAACTTGACTGCATTGGTCAAAAGATTCCAAACGATTTGCTGAAGCCGAGCCGCATCTCCGGCAACAATATTTTCATGACTTCCATCGTCATCGAGAGTGGCGTGAATTTGAATATTTTTCGCTTCTGCAGCGAGGCGAACGGTTTCGATCGCTGCCTTGATCGTCGTTGCCAAATTCACAGAACTAACATTGACCAACATCTTGCCTTGTAAAATTCGCGAGACATCAAGCAAATCTTCAATGAGTTGGGCTTGCAGCTTGGCATTACGTTCGATCGTGGCGAGTGCCTGAGCCGCTTTTTCTGGGCTAAATTTCTGGCTTTGCAGCAGTTTTGTCCAACCGAGAATCGGATTAAGCGGCGATCGCAGTTCGTGAGACAAAACCGCTAAAAATTCATCTTTGATGCGGTTGGCTCGTTCAGCTTCTCCACGGGCAGCTTGTTCCTGCCGGAGCAGTAAGTCTCGCTCCGCTTCGATTTGCACTCGTTTACTTACATCCAGAGACACTCCAATCATTCGTTCTGCTTGTCCCTGCGCATTGAAATAGGTGCGCCCTCGGCTGTGCAACCAGCGCACCGTTTGATCAGGGGCAATCACTCGATACTCACACTGGAACATTCCTTCCTGCTGCGCGTCTCCAATCGCTTGTGCCACAGGGGCACGATCGTCGGGATGGACTGCAGTAAGGAAATCATCCACAGTGCCAATTTGTGTGCCCCAAACTTCCTCAGAATTCTCGGAACAAACTACTCGATTTGCAAGCAAATCCCAATCCCAAACCACCATTCGTGCAGCATTGAGCGCGAGGCGCAACCGCTCCTCCGCAGTCTGTAAATCTTGTTCTGCGTGCTTACGATCGGTAATATCATTCAATATCCCAACCAAACGAAGGGGCATACCATCGGCTGCAAACTCGACTTGCCCATTAGCCTCGATCCAACGCCACTGACCATTATCGTGCCGACAGATGCGGTAAACTGCCTGATAGGCACTGCCCTGCACCATGCTTTCCGTTAACTTCAATTCAAGCGACTCTCGATCATCGGGATGAACGGCAGTGTTGATTAACTCCGTTTTGCTGAGTGCGCCATCGGCTAAAGTTCGCCCGAAAATCTCGTACATTCGGGAGTTTTCCCAAACGGCTTGATCAGTTTGGATGTTCCATTCAAACACCCCTAAGTTTGCTGCCTTGGTTGCCAAGTCAAGCCGTTGTTTTCGTTCGCGCAATGTGACTTCCACCCGACTGCGTTCCGCTTCACGCTCTTTGGCATCGGTCATGTCGGTATGGATTCCTAGCATCCGCAACGGCTGCCCCTGATCGTCCCACGCGACGATCTTACCGATCGATAAAATCCATTTCCAATCGCCCGATTTCGTGCGTTGTCTGAACTCCACCCGATAGAGATTCCGCTTGTTCGCAATGTAATCTTCATAAGCCTGAGCGGTGACAGCGAGATCATCGGGATGTAAGCGATCGCGCCATTTGGCATTGGTTTCTTGAAATTCATCTAGCTCATATCCGAGCATCCGCGCATATTCTGCATTGACGATCGCTTCACCGGTTTGCACGTTCAGATCATACAATCCCTGATTGGCAGCAGTTAACGCCAAGCGTAAGCGCTCCTCACTCTCCCGCAGGTCAATTTCTGCTTGCTTGCGTTGGGTAATATCACCAAACGAAATGGCAACCCCATCTCTTAATTTCACCGTCATATTGCGAAACCATCCGGTGATACCGTCAGCTACATAAGACAGTTCGATATCATGGGGTTCGCCTGTTTCCACCACACGCACATAACGTTCAAACAATTCGCTGTTGATTTGATTGCCGGGAAGCACTTCTAGGAGTCGTTGACCAATCAAGTCTTCGACAGGGTGCTGGAGAATTTCGGCAGCTTTGGGGTTGGCGTAAGTCCAAATAAAATCGATGATCCTCCCGGTTTCATCCCGTACACTATCGAGCAGCGTAAAGGCATCTAGCGAGAGTTCTTGACTGATGCGGAACCGTTCTTCACTCCGTCGTAAAGCCTCCTCATCCCGCTTGCGTTCGGTGATATCAAACAAGACTCCAATCGATCGAATTGCTGTTCCATCTGAGTTGTAAACAAAACTACCGAGTCCAGATACCCAAGCAATCTGCTGAGTATCTGCTCGGATCATGCGACACTCGGCGCAGTAGTTTCGATGCTCTTGGCGAGACTGTTGCCATTCCAACGCCACCAGTTCGCGATCGTCTGGATGAATTCGGTCATACCACATCTTTTCGGACGCTTCGCCTGTCGGGGTTGGTTCATACCCCAGCATCAGGAAATGTCGGTCTGACCATAGGGCTTTTCCGGTGATCAGATCCACATCCCAGGTGCCCATTTGTGCGCCTTCCATCGCCAAGCGTAGCCTTTCCTCACTTTGGCGCAATGCGGCTTCTGCCTGCTGGCGTTCTGCTTCGTTGCGTTTTGCTTCGCTGCGATCCAGCACAAAGCCGATGACAGTTCGATCGTCACGCAGCACCGAGCCGAGCAAAATCGGCACCCGCGACCCATCTTTGCGAATGTATTCTTTTTCAAACGGTTTACAAAACCCAACCGTGCGAAGTTCATGCTGCGATCGCTGACTCACCTGCTGATATTCTGGCGGGGTCATCGTATCCCACCGGATTCTTCCAGCGAGGAGATCTTCTCGGGTATAGCCGATCATTTTCAAAAAGGCATCGTTGGCATCGGTCATCGAACCCTGAAAATTGGCTGAAAAGATGCCGATAATATTCGACTTCGTAATGTGAGTCCATTGAGATTCACTATTGCGCCAAGCTTTGAAGTTAGCCTTAGCTCGACGGTTTGCATTCAGGCGAGATTCATTCAAGTAACTGATCAAAATTGACGCGATTGCAAATACGCCAGACTGAACCACCGTTTTAAGATCGATAGCACTGAACGAATGGTAGGGTTCTAGAAAAAAATAGTTGAGAAAAATCGTGGACAATAGCGTTGCAAACAAGCCAGGTCCAAAGCCTCCAAACCAGGAACTGATCATGACTGCCAGGTAAAATAGTGCAGTCGGTGTGTTTTGCAATAGGGAGGCGAAGGACAAGGTCATGCCTAAAGCAACTGCAATGACCAGCAGCGCAAGACCGTAGTGCCTGACTCGAGTTGTTTCTTGCTCTAAACCGCTTTGGAAAAACTGCCGTAGTGTGGTTAAGTTTATTGCTCTACGCAACTTTAAAAGCGCTGCCCGAGTTGCCATCGTCTTTCTCCTCCTTTAGGAGGAAGAATATGACACTCATAGATAGAGATAAACCTGACTAAAGGAGGATTTTGCAATTCGGACGTGTGATCGTTGTCCCTTCAAGATGAAAATAGATAAGAAGTGAATTCTCTAGGGCGAACTGTCTGAGTTACGAATTATGCCTCATGTCTTACTGGTTGATGATGAAGCACCCTTACGGGATAGCCTAAGCTACGCTTTGCAGAAGGAAGGCTATCACGTCACAACCGCAGCGGACGGTGCTGCTGCCTTAAAACTCTTTCATAAGCAAGTACCAGATGTAATTTTACTGGATTTGATGCTGCCAGAGGTGGGAGGTATGGAAGTGTGTTGGCGCATTCGAGCGTTTTCTGATGTTCCCATCGTCATGCTGACAGCAAAAGATCAAGATCTCGACAAAACCTGGGGACTCGAAGCCGGAGCCGATGATTACATCACCAAGCCGTTTAACACACGGGAATTGCTAGCGCGGATTCGGGCAGTGTTGTTGCGGCGGCATTCAGCAGGTGAAGGATCAGCGATCGTAGAGTAAGGGCAATGCGGCTTAAACCATTGAGTTCAATCAAGTGGAATTCCTTACACACAAAGCTCTTGGTCACTTACTGGTTGCTCACAGTGCTAGGAACGTCACTGATGGCAGGGTTTCTGCTGCAATCGCTGTCTCGCTACTTTATCCAGATGCGACAAACCGATTTAGAAAATTGGACGACTGCGATTAGCGAGAGTGTTGCAGATGAGTTAGAACAGCAGAATATTGCGCGAGTTCAAGAGTTCATGCAACGCTACGGGAAGCCCGAAACTATAACGCTGCGCGTTTTGAGTCCACAAGGGCAGCTCCTCGCATCTTCTGCCCAGACAGACCGTCACATTACAAACTGGCTGGCGGTTCCGGGGGTGCAAGAAGCTTTGCAAAATCGGACAGTGCAGGGAACAGCGAAAGGGATATTCTCAGGCGACGATCGCTTGTATGTTGCACGCCCGATTTGGCGTAATGGGCAGTTTCTCGGCGTGCTGCGAATGTCAGTGACGCTAGAACAATTCCAACAGCAGTTTTCATTTTTATGGTGGACAGTCATTGGGACACTCTTGCTGACCATGATTCTGTGTGCGGTGATTAGCGATCGCTTAGCTAGAAGTGTTTCTATCCCCATACAAACGATGCGAAATTTTGCCATTCGTTTAGGCAGCGGTCACTTTGGTGACAAGTTAAGCATTCGTCAAAGTAATGAGCTAGATGAACTCGCGAACGAACTCAATCGTATGAGTGAACGGTTAGCGTCATTGGATCAAGAGCGGCGTACTTTTCTCGCAAATGTTTCACATGAACTGCGTACCCCCATTAGCAATATTCAAGTGACAGTAGAAGCCCTGCAAAATGGAGCCGTCGAAGAACCGAATTTGCGCGATCGCTTTTTTCAAACCATTGAAGATGAAACACGGCGATTAGCCCGCTTGATTCATGACCTCCTCGATTTGGGGCGATTAGAAGCGGGGGCAACGGTGCTAGAGCAGCAGCGAATTGACCTGAGGCAGTTAATCGATCGGGCAGTTCGAGCGGTAGAAACGCGAATGCAGATGCACCACATGTCGTTTCATCTCAATATTGCAAGGGTTTCCCTCGTTGGTGATCCAGAGCGACTTTTGCAAGCTTTGCTGAATATTTTGGATAACGCTATCAAATATTTCAAAGAACATTCTCAAGTTTCTATCACGGGGACACGTGACGGTCAGCACATCATCATTATCATTCAAGATCAAGGTCCTGGCATTGAGCAAACTGCATTGCCCCGAATTTTTGAGCAGTTTTACACGGGTGATCCGTCGCGAAAAGGTAGTAGTACAGGATTAGGGCTTGCGATCGCACAACGCATTATCCAAGCCCATGAGGGCACGATCACGGCAAGTAGTACGATTGGGCAGGGAACTAAATTCACAATTTGTTTGCCTGTTCGATCCATGAAGTAATGCCGAATGTAGGAGGCATAGAAATGCCTCCCAAAAACAATAGAACTAGCGTTGAAGCCAAACTCGAAGTACCGAGAGAAGTTGATCAGTTTCGACAGGTTTCGTGATGTAGTCTGATGCTCCGGCTTCCATACATTTTTCTCGATCGCCTCGCATTGCTTTTGCAGTCAGTGTAATGATCGGTAAGTTGAGGAACTGGTGGTCTTGTCGAATTGCTCGTGTTGTTTCATAGCCATCCATTTCTGGCATCATCACATCCATCAACACTAAATCAATATCTGGATGTTCTTGCAGCATCGTAATGCCTTCTCGACCATTTCCGGCATAGAGAATTTCCATCTGATACCGCTCTAGAACACTCGTCAACGCAAAGATATTCCGCATATCGTCATCGACGATGAGAATTTTTTTGCCTGCCAGGGTTCTATCCTCTTGCTGCGATCGCTCTAGCATCTGTCGCTGCATTTCTGGTAAATTCGCCTGCACCCGATGCAGAAACAAAGCAGTTTCATCCAGCAAGCGTTCTGGCGATCGCACATCTTTGAGAATGATAGTGTCTGAAATGCGTCGCAGTTCTCGTTCTTCTTGAGCAGTCAGATCCTTTCCGGTGTAGATGATAATGGGTAAATGGATGAGGCTCGGTTCTTGCTTGACTTGCTCTAGGAAGGCAAATCCATCCATATCAGGCAATCCTAGATCGAGTACAAGACAATCAAAGCGTTGCGACCGCAGCATTTCTAGCGCTTCTGTCCCAGTTCCTACAGCCGTACTGACGACATCAGTATTGCCGATCAACTCGACAATGCTTTGACGCTGCACGTCATCATCTTCCACAACCAGTAAAGTTTTCACGGGACGCTCGACAAATTCTTTGATACTTGACAGAGCATCGCGCAGAGATTCACTGTTCACAGGCTTTTGCAGGTAAGCGATCGCACCCTGTCGTAAACTCCGCTGTAAGCCTTCCTCGACGGACATGATGTGAACGGGAATATGGCGAGTAGCATTGTGATGCTTCAGCCGATCTAACACCATCCAACCATCCAGAATAGGCAGGCGAATATCGAGCATGATTGCCGTCGGTTTAAACTGCTGTGCGAGTTCTAGACCAACATTGCCGCGCGTTGCAACGATGCCTTTGAAGCCTTGCTGCCGTGCTACATCGAGTAAAATGCGAGCAAAATTCACATCGTCTTCGATCATCAGCAGGGTCAAGTCTCCAGGCTGAATGCTGTCTCGGTCATCTTCGATCGTTTGCTCAAGCACTGTAATTGCTGGTTCTGGCGGATTACTGGTCGAGGTTGGAGCTTCAGAGGCGGATTGCATTGCCGCAGACCGAACTATCGGAGATGGGGACGCAGCGATCGCTGATGCAGATCTAGAGGAATCCCAACGTCCGCTATCATTTTGGGGGAGATAGAGCGTAAAAGTGCTGCCTCGCCCAAGTTCGCTTTGTAATCGAATTTCGCCTCCTAACAATCGAGCAATTTCTCGACTGATCGATAAGCCTAAGCCTGTCCCGCCGTACTTGCGACTGGTCGTCCCGTCTGCCTGCTGAAAGGCTTCAAAAATCACCTGTTGTTTGTCCGGTGCAATACCAATTCCAGTGTCAGAAACGGCAAACGCAATCACACGATCGGCACGATTCAGGATGTTTTGATCAAAACTCCATCCCCCAGTTTCAAGACTGACTCTAAGGCTCACTTGACCTTGTTCAGTAAACTTGAACGCATTCGAGAGCAAGTTTTTCAGCACTTGCTGTAACCGTTTCGCATCGGTGTACAAACTGCGCGGCAACTGTGAATCAAAGTGCATTTGGAAATCAAGTTTGCGATCTTGGGCAACTTGCCGGAAGGTGCGATCGAGATGATTTCGCAGGTCAGTAAATGCCATCGGTTCTGGATCGAGCGACATTGTTCCCGATTCGATTTTCGCGAGATCGAGAATGTCATTGATCAATCCGAGCAAGTCATTTCCAGAAGAATAGATGGTGCGAGCATACTCGATCTGCTTATCCGTGAGGTTGTTCTCCGTGTTGTCGGCAAAGAGACGAGCCAGGATTAATAAACTATTGAGCGGCGTTCGCAACTCGTGGGACATATTCGCCAGAAACTCAGACTTGTATTTAGAACTCAAGGCAAGTTGTTCGGCTTTTTCTTCTAGCGATCGACGCGCATGTTCAATCTCTTGGTTTTTGCGTTCTACTTCCCGGTTTTGCACGGCTAATAGTTCAGCTTTTTCCTGGAGTTCTTCATTGGTTTGTTGGAGTTGCTCTTGTTGGTTTTTCAGGAGTTCTTCAGAAGCTTTCAGCGATTGTGCTTGTTGTTCTAATCGTTGATTGGTTTCTGTGAGTTCTTTCTGTTGACTTTGGAGTTCTTCTGCCAAAGATTGCGACTGTTTGAGGAGTTCTTCGGTGCGCATACTCGCCGCGATCGTATTGAGGACGATCGCAATACTTTCGGTCAACTGATCGAAGAAAGTTAAGTGAATATCGCTAAACCGAGAGAATGAAGCAAGTTCGATCACCGCTGTTACCTGTCCTTCAAATAACACAGGTAGTGCAACTGCATTTAACGGAGCCGCTTCGCCCAATCCCGAACTAATGGTGATGTATTCAGGCGGTACTTCAGTCAGCAAAATGCGCTCTTTCTCTAACGCACATTGTCCGATCAGCCCTTCTCCGAGTTGGAAACGGTTTCCTAAGTGCTTGCGCTCTCGATAAGCATAGGTGCTGAGGAGCTTGAGATAAGATGCACGATTTTCGCTCGCTTCCATCAAATAGAAGACTCCGTGCTGTGCCGATACTAAGGGAGCCAATTCTGACAAAATCAGTTTGGAGACGGTTTCTAAATCGCGCTGACCTTGTAGCATTCGCGTGAACTTCGCCAAGTTGGTTTTGAGCCAGTCTTGTTCGGTGTTCTTTTGCGTCGTTTCGCGCAAGTTGGCAATCATCTGGTTGATGTTGTCTTTGAGAACCGCGACTTCTCCTTTGGCTTCAACAGAAATCGATCGCGTTAAATCTCCCTTCGTGACCGCCGTTGCAACTTCAGCGATCGCTCTTACTTGCGTTGTTAGATTCGCTGCAAGTTCATTCACGTTGTCGGTTAAATCGCGCCACGTTCCTGATGCCCCCGGAACTTTCGCTTGTCCTCCCAGTTTGCCTTCACTTCCAACTTCTCGCGCAACGGTAGTCACTTGTTCTGCAAACGTTGCCAACGTATCAATCATTTCGTTGATCGTGTCAGCTAACGTTTCGATTTCACCTTTGGCATCGAGCATTAACTTCAGTTTCAAGTTTCCGTTCGCAACCGCAGTTACCACTCGTGCAATACCTCGCACTTGTGCTGTGAGATTGCTTGCCATCGAATTAACGTTATCAGTGAGATCCTTCCAGGTTCCAGCGACTCCAACGACTTGCGCTTGACCGCCTAACTTCCCTTCAGTTCCTACTTCTCGCGCCACCCGCGTCACTTCAGAAGCAAAGGAACTCAATTGATCGACCATTGTATTGATGGTGTTTTTCAGATCGAGAATTTCTCCTTTGACATCAACGGTGATCTTTTTAGAGAGATTGCCATTCGCGATCGCAGTTGCGACTTCTGCAATGTTCCGTACCTGTGCTGTGAGATTGCCTGCCATCAAATTAACGTTATCGGTCAAATCTTTCCAGGTTCCACCCACACCTCTGACATAGGCTTGCACACCTAACTTTCCTTCGGTTCCGACTTCGCGGGCAACTCGTGTGACTTCGGAAGCGAATGAATTGAGTTGATCCACCATCGTATTGATCGTGTTTTTCAACTCTAAAATCTCGCCTTTGACATCGACCGTAATTTTCTTCGACAAGTCGCCATTTGCAACCGCCGTTGTCACTTCAGCAATGTTTCTCACCTGTGCGGTTAAGCTTCCCGCCATAAAGTTCACGCTGTCGGTCAAATCTTTCCAAGTTCCAGCAACACCCTTGACTTCTGCTTGTACTCCAAGTTTTCCTTCGGAACCTACTTCACGAGCGACTCGCGTCACTTCGGAAGCAAAAGAATTGAGTTGATCCACCATTGTATTAACAGTGTTTTTCAACTCTAGAATTTCACCTTTGACATCGACGGTAATTTTTTTCGATAGATCGCCATTTGCGACTGCCGTTGTCACGGCTGCAATGTTTCTCACTTGTGCAGTTAAACTTCCTGCCATGAAGTTCACACTATCAGTGAGGTCTTTCCATGTCCCTGCAACTCCTCGAACATCGGCTTGTACTCCGAGTTTTCCTTCGGAACCTACTTCTCGTGCGACTCGCGTCACTTCGGAAGCAAATGAACTGAGTTGATCCACCATTGTGTTGATCGTGTTCTTCAGTTCAAGAATTTCACCTTTGACATCGACGGTAATTTTCTTCGATAGATCGCCATTCGCAACGGCCGTAGTAACTTCGGCAATATTTCTGACTTGTGCCGTCAAATTACCTGCCATGAAGTTCACACTGTCGGTGAGATCCTTCCAGGTTCCGGCAACGCCACGCACTTGCGCTTGTACTCCTAACTTACCTTCAGTTCCGACTTCTCGCGCGACTCGTGTCACTTCAGAAGCAAAAGAATTAAGCTGATCCACCATGATGTTGATGGTGTTCTTCAGCTCTAAAATCTCGCCTTTGACATCGACGGTAATTTTCTTCGAGAGATCCCCATTTGCCACTGCTGTGGTTACTTCGGCAATGTTCCGCACTTGTGCAGTTAAGCTTCCCGCCATAAAGTTCACGCTGTCCGTGAGATCTTTCCACGTACCTGCAACGCCTTTGACCTGTGCTTGACCGCCAAGCTTTCCTTCTGCTCCTACTTCTCGTGCTACCCGTGTTACTTCCGAAGCAAAAGAATTAAGCTGATCCACCATTGTGTTAACAGTGTTTTTTAACTCCAGAATTTCACCTTTGACATCGACGGTAATTTTCTTCGAGAGATCCCCATTTGCCACGGCTGTGGTCACTTCGGCAATGTTCCGCACCTGTGCGGTCAGATTGCCTGCCATCGAGTTGACGCTATCAGTCAAATCTTTCCACGTCCCTGCAACCCCTCGAACATCTGCTTGCACCCCAAGTTTGCCTTCGGTTCCCACTTCCCGCGCCACTCGCGTTACTTCTGACGCAAAGGAATTGAGTTGATCGACCATTGTATTGATCGTGTTTTTCAACTCTAGAATTTCACCTTTGACATCGACGGTAATTTTCTTCGAGAGATCCCCATTTGCCACTGCTGTGGTTACTTCGGCAATGTTCCGCACTTGTGCTGTGAGATTGCCCGCCATCGAGTTGACGCTATCGGTCAAATCTTTCCATGTACCCGCAACTCCAGGCACATCTGCCTGCACGCCCAACATGCCTTCGGTTCCGACTTCCCGCGCCACTCGCGTCACTTCTGACGCAAAGGAATTGAGCTGATCGACCATTGTATTGACGATTTGAGCGGATTGCAGAAATTCTCCTTGTAGAGGTCTGCCATCAATTTCAGTCGCGATCGTTTGGGTTAGATTTCCGGTTGCGACTGCCCGAATTACCCGCGTCGTCTCGGTCATGGGCTGCACTAAGTCGGTAATCAGCGTATTCACAGAGCCGATTGATGCCTTCCAAGCTCCCCGTGCATTGTCGATCGTCGCTCGTTCACTAATTTTTCCTTCTTTGCCAACCACAGTGCTGATGTGTTCTAGCTCGGTTGCCATTTGCTCATTCATCTCGATGATGTCATTGAGCGTATCGGCAATTTTTCCTGCAATTCCAGTTTGATCGATCGGCATTCGGACAGAGAAATTGCCCCTTTTTACTTCAATCAGTGTTCTGAGAAGCTGCTGAAGATCAAGATTATCTGATTCGCTGGTGAGAGGTGCGGTTGTCATAGCAAAGTGAACGGGTAGTTTAAGCCAAAGTCAGAATTTTCTCTGCTTCAATCCAATACCAGAGACATATTCGGACTCATTATCCGTCTTCTATATCTATGAATGGCTTCTACCAATGGAGGTAATCTTTGCTGCTTTCTATCTTTAGATAGAAGATAATACACAGCTATCAACCTATTTTAACGCGGGCGTAGTATAGTGCTTTGCTTAGCACTCCGCTAAATTCATTACTTGGATTGTAGGTCTTACTCATTTAACTTAGAAAGGAATTCTCTTTTGAAAGGTCAGTCATTTAATCAAGAACCCAGTGCCGAAGATTTCAATCATTTAGTCGAGTCTGTCGTCAAAGCTGTATTGAAAGTAGGTCAGAGCCAAAATCTAGAAGAAGCGATCGTCATTCGCAATGAACTGCGTCGTCTGCCGGATGGACTTCTCACTGAGGTTCTCAATCAGGTGATCCTGCATCTCGTGTCAGTCGATCCGCTCCTATGTCGCTGGTTTATTATTGATGTCTTTCTCCGCGATGCTCCAGCAGAAGGAAGAGCAGATGTAGCAGAACGAATCAATCTCTTATTAGCGGATCTAAGATCAAACGAGTCTTCTGACCCCCAAATCTAATCCTATCCGAAAGGCTTCAGTGATATGTTTCTCATGCTCTAGGCAAATCGATTTACCAATCACTAGAGGAATATAGCAATGGAGCGGCAAGCCCTGACTAAAATCGCCTTGCTTATGCAGACTTAAAAAAGCGAATAATTTCTCGAACATGTTCTAAAAATTGTCCGTCTGCTGTAATTTGCGCGATCGCTTGTCGAGCTTCACGAGAGAGCCGTTCGTGATCGGCTTGATTCGTCGATCGCAACTCTTCTTGAAGCGATGCGAGTCGAGTCAAATCTTGGCGCAGTGCAAGCATTTCTCGCTGTTGAGTCGCTACCCAAGAACTAGGATTCTCGGCATCGAATTGAGTTTCTAACCGCTCAGCTGTACTTTCTAGCGTAATCAGGCGGTTGCGAAGTTCTAGGACATCTTCACGGGGATATTTGAATTGTTCGCGTAGGGTTGCAATCCGAAAAGCAAAGTAGCGATAGGTTTGAATTGCAGGACGTAATCCAGTCAGGAGTAAAGCTGCACCTGAGCCGATATAGCCAACCGGCGTAATTTCCGCGATCGCGAGTGCATACAAAGCCAGTGCAGACAGCCCATGCAGCACAAGTACAACCCAGAGCGAGCGAGATTGTACCTGTCTGAGATAGTTGATTTGTGCGGGATCAACTGAGATATTTGCATCCGTTGAAAATTCTGCTTCTGCGATCGCTTCTCTTGCTGCAAAGTGAATGTTCCAAGGAACCGTGACAATCACCACTAACCAGCCAAAAATAGCAACTCCAATGACCCAATCTAGAAAGCTTCCCGTTGGAATGTTTAGCCATTGTAATCCACCGAAGCAAAGCAAAACGAGTGCCACGATCGAGAAAGCAAAACTTAAATATGCAGACATCGCGAGATACCTTCAAAGCTTGTGGCTTGATTGTGCGAGGTCAAGCTTTGAAAGAGCGAATCACTTATGCCAGTTTTCATTACGCCACAAAATCAAGGATGTGTTGAGCAGTAATTTCTGGTTTTTCAAGGTGGGGAACATGTCCACATTGCTCGATCCAGATCAGCTGACTGTTCGCGATCGCGCTTTCAAATTTTTTTGCATCTTTTGTGCCTAAAATTTGGTCAGAGTCACCCCAGAGAATCAAGGTAGGACAAGCGATTTGAGAGATTTTATTGCTCAAAAAGTTATAGCCGCCGCTCTTGGTAAAAGCAATTAAAGCTTCATTCCAGCGAGAGAGTTTAAGATGCAATGCAGCACAGAGTTCAGCATCTTCCGTGACAAAGCTTGCATCACAATATGCTTTCAAACTGACACTGCGCCGCACATTCGGTTTTCTGAGAAATTCAGTTGCTAGATAGCCGAGCGGAGGAATCAGAAATTTACCGATCGCAGGACCAGCCGCAAAACCTGCACTATCGAGTAAGACCAGTTGTGCAACTGTTTCAGGATAAGTTAGGGCAAAGTCGATAGCAGCAGCGCCTCCCATTGATGCACCGACTAAAACTACAGGACGCGCAATCTTCTCCTTCCAAAAATCATAGAGATGCGTTTTGATGGCTTCTGGGCTGAATGGCGTATTGATTGGGCGATCGGTAAACCCAAATCCGAGTAAATCAACCATCCAAGTGTCATGATGGCTTGCAAGCCGAGGAAGCAATCGCCGAAATTCAAATACTGAACTATCAAAACCGTGGAGTAAGAGAATTGGGATTCCGCCTTCGCCTTGATGCACGTATGCGGTTTCAATCGGTTCCAAGCTGATTGAAGTTGGAATAGGGGCGCGCCGAATTTGGCGGGCTAGCGCGATCGAGGTTTCTTCAGTGAGTTGGGAGACTTCGGAGGGTAAAAAGCTTTCAAACATTGCCGATGCGGGAATTGATTCTATCTAATCGTTTCATATTTTTGCCATTTTCTGCCCGATTCTCGAATCTTAGAGTCTTGTGAGAAATTGTGAGGGCGAGACTTCCAAGGTTTTCAAAACCTCGGAAGTCTATGAGAATCTGTGATCTTCATACCAATCTTCAGCAATGCCTGACCGTGAAGGCTTATCGGTGAAGTTTCTCACGGATGACCTTTTCGATGCCTTGTTCGATCGCTAGCCAAGCAGCGTCTCGATCTGTCCACTGTGTAACGGCTTTTAAGTCAGTGGGGAGGGCTTGAAGATAGTTAAAGGGAATCGCGTCCCAGTTTACTGGACGGATCAAAATCGGAAGTACGATCGCTTCTTTTGCTTCGTGTCGTTTTAGGGCTTGTGCGACTTCGATTTCATAGCAGTAGTCGGAATCAATGAAGTCAGGGCTGATAAGCAGCAGAATGATATCGGCTCTTTCTAAATTTATGTCTAGCTCGTGTTTCCAATCGGCTCCCGGTAAGATTCGTCGATCGTGCCACGGTTGAATTAAGTTATTGCGCTGGAGGAGTTTTAGACGGACTTCTAATTCGTCACGCAGGGCTTCATCTCTGCGAGAGTAGCTATAGAACAATCGGAGGGCTTGATCTCGGAGTCCTGCATCGGGTCTTCTTCTCCGAGTGTCGGTTAGGTCAACGCCATTGAGTAGATCTTGAACTTTTAGGGTGATAGCTTTGCCATTGATGACTTTAGGAAACTCTCTTACGTTTGATTTTTCTAGCACAACTAATTCTTGATAGTCTAAGAGAATTTCTGGATGAGCGGGGACGGGGACTTTTTCTTCGGGTTTGAACTTGAAACTGCTATGGATTCGATCTAAGTCCGATCGAATAATTCCAAGCAGGCGATTTCGACCATTGATCGCACCATTGATATTGATCGTGACAGATCGACATGATCGATCTGCTTTGACAAGTGCCCGATTGCCTTCAAATTCCAGAATGACACCTGTGCGCCAACGGAGGTGAGAGGTGCTCAAGACATGAGTGCGAACAATGAAGCGGGGAAGTAAGCCTTCTGGCAGGATGGGATATTCATAGCGGAAATTGAGACATTCGGCAGGGTGGAAGGCTTCGGCTTCGGGAGGTTGCTGCTTGTCGAGTAGATCGGGGATGAGGTAGCGGTTTTCGTCTTCTTGGAAGCGGAAGCATAGCTCGAACTTTCGCATCAGTTCTAGTAGAAAGTCGTAGCATTCTGGGGGATAGCTTTCTCGATCGAGGGTTTGAGCTAGATTTGTGGTGGTTAATTCGCCCTTGTTTGCGGTGATTTCGGGGGCGTTTAGGAGTTGATAGATGCCACTAGTGACCCAGTGAGGATTGAGGACGTGGGTTCCGCGTAGGCGCAGATCGTCTTTGTAATTGAGTGCGATGCCGAGGTTGTGGAGATGGGTGGCAAGTGAGTCTTGAGCGCTGGCATCCGTTTCGCCGTCTGCTGCACAGATTGATCGATATTCTTCAAATCGGATGTAGTTTTTTGTGATCAGGGTGAGGCAGTTTTTGATTTCAAACCAACTGGTCGGAAAGGCTAAGCGGAGATGTTCTAAGCGATCTGTTTCTCGCTCGATCGCGGTTCGGAGTTGATCAGTGCCAATCTCAGCTTCAAAATCGGTGGCGATGAACTCACAGATGTTGGGGAATTTTTGCTTGAGGGCGCTGCGATTGACATCGAAAGGATGATCTTTGATTTTGTTGAGAACGACGATGACGGGTGAGCTACTGCCAAAGCTTTGAATCAGTTCTAACCAATATTCCGCATCGGAGTCTTCGTGACCTTGGCGACCATTGAGGACGAGGAGATACAGACTGCGTTCTGTGAGAAAGAACTGATGGGTAGAGTGCATGATTTCTTGCCCGCCAAAGTCCCAGACGTTGAGTTTGACTTCTTCGGTGTCGTTGAGTTGTAGATTCCAATGAGTGATTTGAATGCCTTGAGTCTTTTTAGAATCTGGATCGAATTTGTTATGGATGATACGATTGATGAGCGAGGTTTTGCCGACGTTACCGAAGCCTACTAGGATGAGCTTGGCTTCGTTTAGAGGTTGTCGATCGGATAAGGTGCGGAAGTAGTAGTTTAGAATATCTTGCGGCTTGGTAGGAGTAGCATCAGAGTTAAATTCTTGCCATGTAGCACCAAGAATTTCATTTGGTATAGCAAGCTTATTATTATGAAGATATAGTCTTTGTAAGTTAGGAAGGTGCTTCAGGAATTCCGGCAGAGCGATGAGCAGATTGTCACTTAGACTAATTCCTAGAAGCTTGGAGAGGCAAGAAATAAATTTTGGAACAGTTGTCAATTGATTGTTAGAGAGGACAAGCAATTGTAGGTTCACGAGTTGTCCCAATTCGTCGGGAATGGTCGTCAATTGATTATCGGAGAGGTCAAGACCTCTCAGGTTTATAAGTTGTCCCAATTCGGCAGGAACGCTCGTCAATTGATTATTGGAGAGGATAAGTACTTCCAGATTCACAAGTTGTCCTAATTCATCTGGAACAGTTGTTAGCTGAAGATCAGATAAATCTAGTCCGATCTCATTACTCAACAGTGCTTCTTGAATTCGCCGTTTTGCCTCAGAATGCCATTCCTCTGCGGATACAATCTCTTCTGGTGACAACCCTAGAGCCTGTGCGATCGCACTCACACTCGCTTGACTCACTCGCTTTCCTCGTTCTGGTTGCCACAATCGTCTCACCGTATCCACACTAACCCCGGCTCGTTGCGAGATCGCCGCATGGGTCAGATTAAGTTTTGCTTTTGCTGCATTGAGTCGATCGATTCCTTCTGGACTCGCTAAGAAAGTACGAGAGTTGGCTGGCATCGTCTGAATCCTAGTGTTCAGTTATACTTTGCAAAATTTTCTGAGAGTAGAAGAAGCGATTGGGCATATCTCCAGAAAAAGCTTCGTTTTCTACAGCGACCTGATACTACATCTCTGGAAAACGATAAAATTGAACCAACGCTTATTCTGAAAAGTTCTATGGTTCTTGCCACGTCTACCGAAGTTCTCACCCTCGAAGAAACGGCTGCCTACTTGCGCCTGTCACCAGAAGTCGTCGAACGCCAAGCAATACAAGGCAGTCTACCAGGACGGAATATTGAAAATGAGTGGCGATTTCTCAAATCTGCGATCGACGACTGGCTCCGAACACCAAACAGTTACACCGCACTCCTTCAGCAAATTGGTGCACTTGCTCATGATGAAACTCTTGCTGAACTGAGAGATTCGATTTATCGCGATCGAGGTCGTCCAGAAGTTGATGAGAACCCGGACGCTTAAATGTATCTACTGGACACCGATACGCTGACTCACCTATATGCAGGCAATATTAAAGTTGCAGAACGATTTAGAACTGTGGGTGATCCGGATACTGGAACCACGATCGTCACAAAAGCTGAAATGTTGCGCGGAAGAATCGATTACATCCTCAAAGCAACAACAGGAACAGAATTACTCCGCGCTCAAAATCTTTTTTCCGAAACTGAAGCTTTGCTGTCACAAATTCTAGTTGTTCCATTTAATCAGGCAGCAGCAGAACAGTTTGAGCAACTTGTTGCACTCCGTAATCTCAGAAAAATTGGTCGTGCTGATTTACTTATTGCGAGTATTACGCTTGCAAATCAAGCCATATTAGTGACTCGCAACATACGGCATTTTCGTCAATTTCCAGGCTTAAGAATTGAAAATTGGGTAGACTAACCATCCGATAGAGGAGGCAAAACAAAATACCTTCTAATATGGTTCGGTTTGATGAAAAGGAAATCA